>CAYSTQ010000090.1:0-7181 GCA_964433855.1 uncultured Thermoproteales archaeon | reverse complement strand
TCAACACCACCTAGGACAGCGTACGACCCTGCAAACACGCCGCCACTGCACGCACACGCTCCGACGGCGACCACGTATTTAGGCTCAGGCATCTGCTCGTATATCCTCTTCAGCCTCGGCGCCGCCTGCCTTGTAACAGGCCCGGTAACTATCAAAATATCAGCGTGCCTAGGTGAAGCCACAACCTTCATCCCAAATCTTTCTATATCGTACCTAGGCGTTATAGCGGCAAGAATCTCTATGTCGCATCCATTACAGCTACCACTGTTGAAATGCAGTATCCAAGGCGATCTCCTTAAAGCCCATTTTAACAGTCTGACAACGCTGGCGCTCAAGCCTACCGCCTCAACAATAGACTTATCGAAACGTATACGGCAAGCATGTACACCGCCAGGGGAACCAACGGTGGAGCGCCTGAAACCACCAGCAACAACATAATGGGCACTGACTCTAGACATGCGAAAAGCAATAAGTATTTAATATCCGTAAGGGAGAGAGGCCGGGTGAGGGGGGAAGCCTTCTCACCGCAGGCGTATATTTCCTCTTTTTCCCGACTTCTCCTCCTTGGGGAAAGCTTACCCGCGGTGAGGTAGGTTAGATAGATAGAGATAAATGTGATAAGCGCGGCAATGAACAGGTTTACCGCCTGGGACTCCTCCATTTAAGGTCATCTCCCAGCCCTCACCCTTCATCCTGGTAGCAAGTAATAACGCCCCTATATTTTACTTTCCCTTTTATTCCACGTCTAAAGAAAACGAGGGTTTCTAAAGGATTTTATCAGCGATAACCTTAACAGCTCTGCTGTGGCTTTGGCGGCTAACGCTACTTCAAAGCTTAAACCAGCGCCTAAGCTGATGTTCTTAACCTGTGCCCCAATCAAATACGTTTCCAATTCTCCAAGCTCTCTTTTAACGATGTGAGCTAGCGTAGCTAGAGGAAGACCGTGTGTTATGGGATGCACGGCCAATTCTTCCTTAACTAAGGAAAAAACTATGGTTCCGGGTGTTAACCCTCCATCTACACCATCTACGAAAAGGATTACCGAAGGCCTCTCCCGTATTATCAGGCCGATGGCGTTTTCAGGCGCTGGCCCCGCGTTGTACAGCCTTATCCCTTTACAGTTTTTAAGAAGTCGTGCCACTTCAGGGCCGAAACCGTCATCCCCCCTGAGCACGTTTCCCACACATATAACCACCGGTTTTTTCCTGGAAATTTTTTTAAGACATTCAAGTATAGTAGGCATAGTTGACGACCCCCTTTGGAAGCTGAAGTCTATGTGTTTAGGTGTGCCAGCCAAGGTGATAAAAGTTAAGGAGAACACCGCTATAGTCGATTACGGCGGAGGATTCCAGCGCGAGGTCGATATATTGCTTCAGCCGGACGTTAAAGAGGGAGACTACGTAATAGTTCACGCTGGGGCTATCATAGCTAAGCTTAAAGAAAAGGAGGCACTAGAAATACTGAGGCTTATCAATGAGGCTATACAGCTATCAGATAAACCCTATGGACAACGTTAAGGTTTTCTTTAAAGTTTTTAAGTTAAAAAATATTTTTAAATACATTCAATTTAAGTTTGATTAATTTATAATCTTACAGAAACCGAAATTATTCTGAAACTATAGCCCGAGCATCATTCCGCTTAAATCTATCTTCACCGAGCTCCGTGTGTCACGGCTTATTTCGTACTTGTCTATAAGCTCCCTTATGGCTGTCCTTATGGCCTCGCTTCTGTTTGGAAAAAGGTGAAGCTGTACGAGCTTGTCAAGCGCTGCTATCTGCTGATCGGTTAGATGTACTGTGATGAGGGTCATCTTTTTACCGGTCCTTTTCCTGGTCACTTTCACTCACCTCTCTCTTCAATACTCCACGGGGAAATATTAAGCTTAGTGAATACCAGCAAACTATCCATGTATGACATCTCAGGCAACCAAATTAAACAGTTTAAGCAATTAAAGATGAGTTCTCAGTAATATGTTAAACACAGCCTTTAACCCTCGCCGGTGAACCCCTAGGCACGCTCTAAAACAAGATTTATTGTCCTGAACTTGTTGAAAAAGTATTCTGGTGTTACCGGCAAAGGTTATCAGCTAAGGAATAACGATATAGGGAGGCGGATCTAAAGTGAATCTCCGGAAAAACATGGTGGGTGAGAGCCGTGGCCGCCCGCGGAGCCTCGAAAACTATAGCCATAGCCTTAATGGTAAGCCTTACGCTAAACGTATTGCTTCTAGCGGCACTTATTAGTTACGAGAAGAGGTATTTATTGAAAATAGAGGAGCTTAAACATGCGAACGAGGAACTCACTAGGCTTTACAACCAAGTATCCGAGGAGAATAGGAAGCTTCGTGAAGAGCTGGAAACTCTAAAGGGGGCTTTACAGAACATAGGCACGTATAACTACCCTGAGTTTAAAGGAGAATCCCTTGAGGAATACGAGTCTATACCAATCGTAGGGGTTTACGCTAAACCGAGGGGCTTCTTCGAATACGAGTATGAGGGAATGGTTATGAAGGCTTATGCTAAACTCATGCCAGGCACCGGAAAGATATTCATAGCGACTACGCCGAAGATAGGGATAGACCTTCAACGCGCTGCAGAGGTAGCGTTTAAAGCAGCGCTTAAACACGCCCATATGAATGCTTCACTAGACGTAGTACTAGTGATATCAGCCAACAGCACTGTTAATGTCGTCGATGGGCCTTCGGCCGGAGGCGCGTTAGCTGTGCTTTTAACAGCGATGCTGGAGAATATAACCTTAAGACGCGATGTGGTTATGACCGGCACTATTGACGAGCAAGGACGTGTAGGGCCTGTAGGCGGGATATACGCTAAGGCCGTCGCTGCCGCCAGGTACGGTGCTAAGATCTTTATAGTGCCGCGGGGACAAGCTCAAATCCTGGTAACGGTTCCACATAAACGCCAGATAGGAGCAGTGACGATAATAACATATGAGTATGTGAAAAAAGACCTAGAGAAGCAATTACAGGTGGAGGGTTACAACATTAAGGTTGTTGAAGCTTCAACTCTTGACGAAGCACTAAAATACTTCACGTTAAAAGCCTGAAGAGAGCTAAAAATGTTATCCATGCGCTAAACAACCCCGGCTCTGAATAATAGTTGCTTTTAATATTTTGACGCATGGACTAGGATTTCTTACTAACCTTATCACCCGTACAGGTTTTAAAGTTTCAAAATTTAGATACATAATAGCATCCTCTGTCTAGAGACGTATTAAATGGTGTGAAAGACATGAGAAGAAGGCTTCCATATGCTATAACCGGGGTCGGCGCTGTCGCCTTAAACAATGAGCGGATATTACTGGTTAAACGCGGCTGGCCTCCGGGAGAAGGGGTATGGGCGGTTCCAGGTGGCGTAGTTGAAGCCGGGGAAAGCCTTAGAAACGCTGTGGTTAGGGAGCTTGAAGAGGAGACTAGGCTTAAAGGAAGACCTGCCGGTATAATTCACGTTGATGAAATAATAGTTCGAGAAGAGAACAGGGTTGAATACCATTATGTCCTAGTAGCAATTCTGGTTAGGGAAGTTAGGGGAGCGCCGCGGCCCGGAGGAGATGCTGTGGATGCTGCCTGGATTCGGCTTGATGAAGTAGATAGCTTCAGACTGGCCGGTTCAACCAGGAGAATAATTAACAGGGTTATGGAAGGACCCGTCATGTTGCCGTTACGATAAGCTGGTGGGACGATGCGTAAGGAGTGGAGGGCGATACGTGGAGTCATTAAAAAGGCTGACCTAGTTCTCGAGGTTGTCGACGCTAGGGATCCGTGGGGAACTAGATGCTTGAAGCTTGAAAAAATGGTTGATTCAATGAAAAAGCCGCTGATAATCGTGATCAATAAGGCGGACCTAGTACCACGCGAGGTTATGGAGCAGTGGAAAAACGTCATAGGCAGGTTTAGACCCACAATATTTATAGGTGCTCGTGAGCGGCTTGGTACTAGAAAACTTTGGATAGCCATAAAGCAACACAGTTCCAAGAGGCCTGTGTCAGTCGCCGTGGTCGGTTACCCTAATGTCGGCAAATCGACCATAATAAATGTACTTAGAGGAAGACATTCAGTCGGTACATCTCCAAAACCGGGCTTCACTAGAAGCCCGAAGACGGTCAGAGCCGCCGCATGGCTTAAAGTAGTTGATACGCCAGGAGTTGTCCCAGTGGAGGAAAAGGATGAGCTAAGCCTTGTGATGAAGTCTGGTCTAGCACCCGAGGATTTGGACGACCCCGTGCCCGTAACGGTTAGGTTCATTAGGCTTGCCCTCGACAAAAACCCTAGAATTTTTGAGAGAACATATGGGGTTAAGGGAGACAACCCTGTTGAATTACTTGAAAAGATAGCTAGCAGATTTGGGTTTATTACTAAAGGCGGTAAACTAAACCTGGAGGAGGCGGCCAGGAAAATATTGAGAGACTGGCAACAGGGCAAGCTAATATTTTACTTTACCCCTAAAGACTACGGCCTTAACGGTTAAATAAGGGTTGACCTCACTCCCATGGCTTCCTGTCTAAGTCCAGCTTCTCCAGCTGGCTTAACACGTATTTCCTCTCCTTGTCCGGGCTTGGGAAAAAGTCCTTTATAATCTTACCCTGCTTGACGACCGGCTTTAACATAGGCTCCATACAGCATCCACATTTTGGACACTTAGGAACCGACTCCTCTTCAAGTTTAACAATATCGGTTAGACAACTGGGGCATCTATAGAGCTGCTTCACGCCTGAAAGCTTACCCCGCTTAGCTATCGGTGTCCACGTCCCATCCATTCTGATAGCTGTTATATCTAGGGCTATATCTATGGTTCTAGCATTGGCTATCGCAGACCCGACGCCAAAGCCAGCAACACCAGCCTTAACAAGACCGGGTATTGCATCCTCGTCGACGCCTCCCGACACAAATATCTTAACTCCCTCATACCCCTTGGCCTTAAGCTTCCAAGCCACCTCTCTCACGATGTCCTCCATGCTCCCCCTTCTCGAACTCGGTGTGTCAAGCCTAACCCCCCATATCTTACCAACTCCTACAGCCTTGACAGCCTCAATGGTTTCCGCCACTTCGTCCCAGAAAGTGTCCACAAGCATTATCCTCGGCACCTCGGGGGGAAGCACTCGGTCGTAGGCTTTCCAAGCCTCTTTCTGGGCGCCCTTAACAGCCGTGTATATTATAATAAGGCTGTGGGGCATCGTGCCGCTAGGCTTTATGCCAAGCTTCTTAGCGCCCAGTATACAGGAGACACCATCGCATCCACCAATATAGGCATAGAATGAAATAAATGGAGATACTGCAGGATGCATTCTCCGAGCCCCGAACGACAACAATAGAGCATCCTTTCCAGCCGCCTTCCTGATCCTTGCTGCTTTAGTGGCCACGCCTGAGCCGTATGCTAGGAAGCCTAGAAGAGGCGTCTCAAGCGGGGCAAAGCTACCGTACGGTCCCCTTATAAACAGTATCGGCTCCTTATACCCATAGTAATCCCTTCCGTAGAAAACACTTCCCTCTGGAAGGGCATATATGTCGACCGGCAGTCCTTCGAATAGTTTTACCGTATCCCTTAACCCGCCGAGGATAGCCCATGGATACCCTTTAGGCAGAGAGCTGGCCGTCGCTTCCATATATACCTCTATCCCGTCCAGCCCATCAGCCTTAAGTATTTTCAGGGTTCTCTCGAAATAGACATCCGTCGTCTCCCCGCGTTTCACCTCGTCATGCGTAGCGAACAAAAAAGCATCGTCGCAACCCAATCCTAACACCCCGGCATGCCTATACAGGGTTAAACTTTTCAACTATGTTAAAAACGTAGTGGTGGAGGCAAATTCATACCAAAATCCAGAATAACCAGGAAACCCTGTATCCGGGTATAAGGCTAAACATATACTGTTACCTCGACGAGATCCCCGTCACAAAGGTTTAAAACCCTCCTTAGACAGACCGGCGCTACAAGCTCGACAACGTCTGGACCGTAATGTGTTCGCTCTATCAGCAGAAGCCCTCCCTCCACACGGCCGGCAATCAACGCCCTGAAACATTTTATCGCCCCCAGCCTCCTACCCTCATGCTCGAACCCTTTAATAAGAACAGAGTTCAACGATTCAAGCAACCTACGGGCCCCAAGGCTTTCCGGCTCAAGCCTTATGTTGAGGGTCCCAGGATAAGGGTCAAAGCCCAGCTTATCCCTTATCTGACTTCTGTAGCCAGGCAGCATTATATAGTATCTGCCTTCACCAAACCCGGAGAAAACCCTTCCATAAATACATAACACGCCGACTTCCCTGAGAAGACTTGAAAGATCAGCGTAAACTTCTTCAAGCAACCTTCTACCCTTCCCAGTTATAGTTATAGCCTGCCCAGACTTAGAAATCCTTCTTCTCACATAGCCAAGCCTTTCAAGCTCCACCAGCTTTCGGCTGGCCGTCTGCTGTGAAAAACCGACTGCTTCCCCGAAAACCTTAGTGTTTAACAAAGCCTCGCCGTGAAGCGCCCCCATCTTCGCAAGCCTGTAAATCAGGAAAAAAATCTCATAAGCCTTCATCCGCCATACACCTTTGGCTTAAAAAAGTGAAGATACATGGGCAACATAAGCTTTACGTGACCGACTATATCAACCTGAGAAGACAGCGATCCATAGATGCCAGCTAGCTTTTAAGCTTAATTCTCGAGACCAGGTTCTCTATTAGCCTTCTAACCTCCAACGGCTCCCCAACGTTTTCAAGCACTAGTGGACTGACCCCCACGGCCTGGATCACCACGGTTCCAGACCCATATATTTTATCCCATATGCCAATGTTGACGTTGACTTGCTGCACGAGTTCTAGCTTTAGAAAATCGTAGTCTATCCCTATGACTCCTTTACGAACCACGATCCTCTTATCGGTTAAAACATAGTAGAGATTCCTCCATACAAATAGCGGATACAAAGTGGCTGAAACAAGGGCAAGAGACAGCACCCCATACCAGAAAATAAAGAAAAGAACAGCGAAAAGCCCGGCTGACGCCATAATTTCATAGATGGAAATAGGCAGCGACAGAGGAATCAACATGAACAGTAATGGGGCTACCATGCCCGGTAGCCGCTTAGCTATGAAAGGCTTTAGAAAAGGCTTGCCTGCCCAGACAATGCTTTCACCTTCAACTATCTCCAGGAGATCACTGGGCAACCTGGGAATCATGATTTTT
>CAYSTQ010000089.1:3463-7239 GCA_964433855.1 uncultured Thermoproteales archaeon | reverse complement strand
ACAAAAGCAGGTGAAAAAGCCAAACGGTACATCGAAGGGGGAGAAGCCGCCACGCCGACAATAGTCGCCGCCGAGCTAAGCAGAAAGCTCCTAAAGGAGGTCGAGGCAGGAAGAGAAACACCCCAGGGAAGAACGAGACGACTAGAGTTCATCAGAACAGCAACAGCCATCGTAGACCTCACATGGGAAATAGCGGTGCTCGCAGGCCAAATAGACACCGAGAGAAAACGCAGAGTGAAGAACTGGGGCATGGCAGACTCCATAATCCTGGCCACAGCCCGGGCAGGCAAAGCCAAGGTAGTCACCGGCGACAAGCACTTCAGAGACCTAGCCGACGAAGCAATAATGGTGAAGAAGCCCCCGGGATAAAACACGTTAAGGCCAACACCCACGGGGGCCAGCACGCCCCAGCCGCGGCCACCATAAGCAAATATTTGCCAAACACCAAATACAGCACATGCCAACCCCAGCACAGCTCCTGGAAGAACTCAAGCAGAAACCCGCCCAAACACCCCAAGAGGAAAAACTGGCAAAGCTCTACACAGAGGCCCTCAAGCTCTACGGCGAAACCTACGGCTACAGCCACCACGTCGTAGCCGCCAGAGCCCCCGGCCGAGTAAACCTCATGGGCCGACACATAGACTACATGGGAGGCCCCGTAAACCCCGTCGCAACACAGCACAACATAGTAGTGGTCGCCGGCCCCCGCCCCGACGACACCGTAAACCTCGTAAACACCGACCCAGCCTACCCCCCGCAAACCTTCAAGATAAGCCAGATAACACCCCCCCGGATACACAGCCTAGCCCAATGGGATCAGTGGACCCTCCAGCAAGCCCAGGGGCGCAGCCAGGTCCAATGGTCAGACTACGTGAAAGGGCTAATAGCCTACCTCCACGGCCGCCTCAACGCCAGGGTAACAGGCTTCAACGCAGCCGTAGCCGGAGACATACCCCCCAAGCGAGGCCTAGCCTCCAGCTCAGCCCTAGTCATAGCCACAGCCCTAGCCCTAAACCAGCTCAACAGGCTAGGGCTAACCCCCCAGCAGCTCATAGACATAGGCTACTCAGAATGGTACGTGATGACCCGGGGCGCCACCGCAGACCACGCCGCAATCCTCCACGCCAGAAAAGGCCACGTCACACACATAGAGTGCGAGCCAACCAGGCCCCGTGGACACGCCCCCCTACCCCCCGGCTACACGATACTCATAGCAGACCCAGGCCACCCCCGCCCCCACACCCCCCAGGCAACCAACTTCCTACGGGCCACAGCCGCCGAATACAGGATAGCCGTCCTAATCCTCAAGACCGCACACCCCCAGCACGCAGACAGGATAAACCTCCTCAGAGACCTCAACCCCCGGAACACACCCCTCCCCCAGATATACCGCATGCTCAAAGCCCTCCCCGTCAAAGCCACCAGACGCCAGCTAAGACGCCTAGTAGACGACAAATACCTAGACCAGCTCGAAGAAGCCTTCGCCAACCACAGGGAGCCACCCCAGGGCTACAGGCCAAGGCTAAGAGCCCTCTACGGCATAGCCGAGGCCGAGCGGGCCCGAGCCCTACCCCAACACCTGCGGCGGGGAGAGACAGAGGCCGTCCTACGCCTCATAGAGACAAGCCACGACGGAGACCGGGTAGCCCTATACGGGCCAGACGGCAGACAGCAGCCCTACAACCCCGAACAGCAGTACACCGACCAAGCCCTCGAAAAGCTCGCCCAAGCCGCAGAACAAGGCCTAGAGCAGGCACAGCTCAAATGGATACCCGGAGCCTACCAGCGCAGCATACCCCCCATAGACCACCTATGCGACATAATCCGCCACAGGCTCAAGGGACACGCAGCCGCACAGATACTCGGCGCCGGCCTAGGCGGAAACATCATGATAATGATACGCCGAGACAAGCTACCACAGCTCCAACAAGCCTACCAGGAATACCGGGAAACATACGGCGTAAAACCCACACACATAGAGATACACCCAAGCCAGGGAGCCAGCCTACTCACGCCTTAAACACCCCTGAAACCCAGGGGACAGCTGGAAACCAGCACTTATATACGCTCCACGTAAAACATCAAGACAGGTGTCACAATTGGCAACCATAGTCCTGCCAAACAGCCTAGTCAAGCGCATCCGCAGAGAGGCGGAACGCCTCGGCGTCTCCCTCGACGAGCTACTCGTAGAAAAGCTCACCACAGGACTCGACCCAAAAAACAAAGCCCTAGAATACGTCGAGACAGCCCAGGAACTCCTGGGCCAGGCCCGGAAAGAACTCGGGAAACACGATCTACGGCAAGCCTCAGAGAAAATATGGGGGGCCGCAGCCCTCGCCATAAAAGCCCACTCCCTCGCCGCCAAAGGCAGAAGACTGACAAGCCACCGGGAAATATGGAGCTACATCGACCAGATCGAGAAAGAGATAGGGCCCTGGGCCAGAGACGCCTTCAACGCGGCCAACGCCATGCACACCAACTTCTACGAGGCCTGGGCCACGAGAAAACACGTAGAGGACGCGCTGGCCAAAACAGAAAGGCTCGTCAAAGCCATAAGAAAGGCCGTCTAGCCAAACACTAAGCTCGAAACCCGGTAAACCCTAGGCCGACACCCAGGCGGCGCCCCAGGAGCCAAGCTTAATACCCCCACCGCCACTAGGAACATGATGGCGATGATACCCCACACCTACGTCGAAGACCTCCTCAACCCCGACGTCTACGACAGAATAGTCGCAGCCGCCTGCTTCGAAGAACCCGACCGCGTACCCATATGGGACTACATCGACAACTGGCGCGTCATAGAATACTTCGCCCCAGGCGAGAAAGACCCCCTAAAAGCCATAGTCAAAACCTACCACGGCCTAGGCATAGACCTCTGCAGAGGCTTCGGAGCCTGCTACACCCCCCAGGACGAAGGCAGAGTACTCGGGGCCGGCCCAGCCCAGAGAAAAATATCCGGCTACACCCTCTGGAACAACCCCCCAGTCAAAACAGTGGAGCAGCTAGCCGAATACCACGTCCAGCCCCCCAGCCCCGAAAAAGTAAGGGAATACATAGAGCGCAACAAGAAGCTCTGCCAAGCCTTCGCGCCACACACCATGTGGGTCCCCGGCTGCAACGTAGGCTTCGACATATACTACGCCGTCACAGACTTCAAAACCTACGCCCTAGCCATCCACAAAGCCCCCCACGAAATAAGGAGAATAGCCATGGAACGCAACCAGGCAAGCCTAGAATACGTCAAGGCAGCAGCCAAGGAAAAGCTCTCACCCCTATTCTTCATAGGCGAAGACATAGCCTTCAAAACCAGACCCATGTTCTCCCCCCAATACCTCAAAAAAGAGTTCATACCCCTCCTCAAAAACCTCACCCAACCCCTCAAACAGGCCGGGATAAAAGTCATCTTCCACTCAGACGGCTACCTCCCAGACCAGCTAATAGACGAACTCATAAAAGCCGGAGTAGACGGCCTAAACCCCATAGAGCCCATAGCCGGAATGGACATAGCACACCTCAAACAGAAATACTACGGCAAACTAATACTCGTCGGAAACCTCGACTGCTCCCAAACACTCCCCCTAGCAACACCCCAGCAAGTAGCCCGCGAAACCATAAAACTCATAAAGACAGCCTCACCCGGCGGAGGCCACTTCATCGGCTCATCAAGCGAAATAACCCCCGCCACCCCCCTCCAAAACATCCTAACCTTCTACAGAACAATCCACAGATACGGCAGATACCCGCTGAAACACCGCTAACCCTCCGGCGCCAGAAAC
>CAYSTQ010000089.1:0-3363 GCA_964433855.1 uncultured Thermoproteales archaeon | reverse complement strand
GCAAAAAAGCCATCTACCTCATAGCCAACTACGACGAACGCGAAGCAGCCCTAAAAGACCTTACGAGACAACTACTAAGGCAAGCCAGCCTCCCCTACAAACCACACATAGAAAGCTTCACAGACCTATACACCCTACTCCCGCAGACCCAAGCTAGAATAACCATCATAGACGAGTTCCAGCGACTCCACAGAACAGGAGGAGTAACAGAGCTACAAGCCGCCTGGGACCACATCCTCTCAAAAACCAGCGTAATGCTCATCCTCCTCGGCTCCTCCGTCGGCATGATGGAGAAAATAGGGCTATCACGCGAATCACCCCTCTACGGCAGAGCCACCAGAATCATAAAGCTGAAAGGCCTCGGCTATAGATCCGCCAGAGCCTTCACGGAGAAATACAGCGAGGAAGACAAGATAAGAACATATGCCGTCTTCGGAGACACCCCCGGATACCTAGCCCTACTCGACGACACTAAAACCCTAACCCAGAACATAGAAAACCTAGTCCTAAAACCCGGAGCCCCCCTCAGAGACGAGCCCACAATCCTCCTCTCAATGGAGCTAAGAGAACCCTCTAGGTACATGCAGATCCTCGAAGCCATAGCCGTAGGAGCCACAAAACTGGGCGAAATAGCCGGGAAAGCCAGCATAAAAACCAGCGAAGCCGGAAAATACCTAAGAGTACTCGAGAAACACCTCGACCTAATCGAGAGAAGATACCCACTGCTCCAAGAAGGCAAAAGAGGAAAGGCGAGATACTACATCAAAGACAACTTCTTCAAATTCTGGTTCAGACACATCCTCCCCAACACCGGCCTCCTCGAGCTAGGCCTCCACCGCCAAGTCCTGGAAAACATAGAGAAGACAATAGACGAATACACCTCACACATCTTCGAACAAGTCGCCCTACAGCACCTAGCCCTCCTAGCTAAAAACCGGGAAATCACCTTCACAAACATAGGCAAATGGTGGCACAAAGACGTCGAAATAGACCTCGTAGCCATCGACAAGAAGACCAGAACAGCCTACTTCATAGAGGCCAAATGGAGCAAAAACCCCCTAACCCGAAAAACCCTCTACCGCCTCATCTCCAAATCCGAGAAATTCCCATGGAGGAAAAACGACAGGAAAAACATATACATACTCTACTCAAGGAAAGGCTACACCTTCACAACAGACGACGAAAACGTGAAACTATACACCCTCAAACACATAGAGAAAACATTCAACCAACACAAACCACAGACAAAACCACCACCATAACCGACGCAATCCCCTCCCCCCCGGACAACCACCCAGCGAAAACACCACCACAACCCACAAACCCGGCAAGACGCAGAAGACGTAAACAACACAGAAAAGCCATAATCCAATACTCCCACCGTTCACCACCCACCCCAATGCCTACACCATTAAACATGCCAGATACCGCTCTATACGCATACGTGAATACATGTAGTAAAACTTATTACCCCGAACCGCCAGTTCAATCCCCGGCGGCCCAAATGCCGAAATACACCACAATCAGAATATCCATCGAAGACAAGAAAAGACTCCGGAAAATCGCCAGGCTCATGAGAGCGAAAAGCCTCTCCGAAGCACTAAGGCGCTCGCTCATCCTCGCCGAAAAAGAACTCGACAAAGTAAAAGAAGACACAGAGACAGTGCTCACAGCCCTCAAATACGCAAAAGACATCGGCGAAACAAACGCCGAACAAGCCGACAAATACCTGTACGGCGAAGAAAATTGACGGCGCTAATCGACACAGGCATATTCTTCGGTTTCTTCAGCGTCAAAGACGTCCACCACCTCGACTCAATAGCGATAATAATAGACTACACCAAAGGCAGATGGGGAAAAGGATACGTCACAAACCACATCCTAGACGAAACACTAAACCTGCTAAAGTACAGGATCTCGCCTGAGGCAGCCAGGGTCTTCATAGAGAAATTCATCGACCAGAAACTGATAGAGATCCTATACACCGACAGCGAGCTAGAGAAAGAAGCCCTACAGCTCTTCAAGAAAAACACCGCCAGAAAAGGTTTCAGCTACACCGACGCCGTCACAGCCGCCGCCATAAGACACTACGGAACCGACCACCTCCTCACATACGACCTACGCTCATTCCAAGGACTCATAGACAACATCACAGGGCCAAACTACTGGAACACGCTCCCACCAGAAAAACAGAAACAAACTAGAACTAGCCAGAAAACACACACCACGCTAACCGCCAGACACCCAGCCAGCAACACCGCCCCACACCAAGAAACCCAGGAGGCAACAAACCCAAAGTCCCAGACTCTAAAATCCAAAATCCAAAGAGTATGAGAACAAGGCACCGTAGAGCACACCGCCCAATCCGTATCTCAGATCAGCTCTAGCCCAGACGATAAACACCCCGGAAACACGGCGGAAACATCCCCAGCATTACAGGCCGCATCAGCTGAAGACCCGTTCCACTCCCTCTATCACGTCAAAGTCTGAATCGTTCGAGTAGATCCTCTCCACCTTAAGCCTTCTCATCTGAGACGCTATGACCAGGTCGTCCCAGAGACTCCACGGAAGCTCTAGGGCTTTCCTGAGCCTTCCAGCCTCTTGGAAGTCCCGAGGCGTCGTCTCCACTATCCTTATCGGAACGTTCTCCAGATATTCATAGAACACGTCTATGGCGCTCCACCTCTTCCTTCTAACTAAATGCGCCATAACCGGGCTTAAAACCAGAGTCGACGTAACCCCAGCCTCCTCCCCCTCCTCAAACCTCAACAGTATGTTAAGCGCCGTAGGGCCATACCGGGGGTCCTTAAGCATCACATAGATGAAAACGTTAGAGTCTACAAAGCTAACCTCGGGCATACGGCTTCACCGAGGGCCACACCGCTCTGTTCCCAGGGCCCCCTCTATCTCCTCAATATCCACGGCCTCCTCCCCAGCTACGCCGTAAAGATCCCTAGCCGAAATCTTCACCACAGGCTTCAAAACGATTTTCCCGCCCTCAATGGTCACCTCAAGCTCAGCCCCCTCCCTTATCCCCAAGATCCTCCTAATACGTGACGGTATGACTATCCTCCCCCTTTTCTCCACAACTACTCTGATACCCATTATTTATCGCCCATATGGGTTATACAAAAGCCCACATATAAAGCCTCCCACCCAGCCGGTCTCCAAAGGCCGTCTCACACAGCCCCAAACATCAGCCCAGAAATAAGCAACAGTTAAGGCTGAAAAACCCCAGAACAACAAAGCAGGCTAGCCGCAAACCGTTCTGCCTACCCGTTAATTGTGTGTAGTGTGTTATTTTCGTGTCGGGTAGGCTTCCCTCCTCCCGTCTTCATTGGAGGGCTTTCGGGGGGAACGGAG
>CAYSTQ010000088.1:0-7275 GCA_964433855.1 uncultured Thermoproteales archaeon | reverse complement strand
AACCCAGTCAACCTTAGTTCTAGCCCTTCTAGCATTTTTCGGCGGCTCATTTAAGATAGACCAGAAAGAAATTGTCGTAGCCGGAGTATGCGAGCTCCTGGCGTTAATTCTGCTATACCCGATGGTTGAAAAGGGCTACTTTACACGCATAGACGCCGCTCTGCTTATCGGAAGCTGGCCGCTTTACATGGTTATGGTGAAGACGATAACCGATAGAAAACGATTAGACAGGCAACGCCGCATAGAAGCGATCGGGAAGAAAGCGTACCACATCACGATGGCCATCTTAGGCTTTATAGGGGTAGCCCTAGGGGCCAGCATAGCCGTAGAATCCATCTTGATACTGTCAGCCGCCTTCAAAGTCCCTGAATACCTCATCAGCTTTTTCTTAGCCGCCATCGGGACATCGCTTCCAGAGTTGGCTGTAGACATCGTAGCTATCCGTAGAAAAGAAAGTGAAATAGTTGCGGGAGATATTATAGGTAGCTGTATAATCGATGCTGGGCTTTCAATAGGAATAGGACAGCTCTTGTTCCCGGGAACAGTCACAGCAGGGCTGGCCAGCGTAACGATTCTATATACGTTGTTTGCATCCGCAACCGTAATCCTCACCCTTGCAATAAGGGAGAGGATGGATAGGAGTTCAGGATTCCTCTTCGCACTTATCTATATGCTTTCATACATCATATTAGCCCTTAACCTCCACAACTAGGTTCTCAACAGCCTTTCAAGACGTACGAAAATATTTATGACTATGCCAGGAAACCCCTCTTAACCCTGATACTCATGCTAAGAACCAGGATTGAATTCTCGTCCCGATTCCGGGGGCCTCTAGCTAGCCTAGCATTTCACTTATTGCCTCGTACGCCTCATCGACATCAAAGCCTACTAAGATTCTAAAGCCTACTTTCCTAAGGGCTTTAAAGGCTTTCGCCCCTATTCTGCCGCAGACCAGCAACTGTTTAGCCTTTACATCTATGGCTCGGCTGACAAGCATTATAACAGCCCCTATTTCTTCGACCTCATTAATCACGGTGACGGCCGCCTCTTCATTTACAGACTGGACAACTAAATCAAACCTATGATTAACACCTGAAGCCCCTGGCAACGTTAAATTTTGAAAAACACTAAAGCCGGAGTTTTCAAGCCTACGCTTCAGCTTCAGCAAGAACACCTCTATCTCTGCTGGCCGTGGATACATCGGCCCTAGCACCTAAACCCCCTTAAATCTGACAGCCTTTTTCAAATTTAAATTTTAAACATATGCCTAGGAAAATATAGGAAACATAAAAACAGTCCGGTGCCGTTTAAAAAAGCTTACTCGTTCTTCTTCTCTGACCTCTTCAGCAATTCTTCCAGCTGCCTAAGCTTCTTAATCACACTGTTCAGCTCAACGTCCTCTCTAGGACCCTTGCCTATACGTCTAGCCTGGAAAAACAGCATTACAGCTACCAGCATGACAACAGCGGCAATTAACAGGTAAAGAGCTTTAAGCGGTACTCTACGTCCAGCTGCAAGGGCCCCGCCAGGCTCCTCAAAGGCAGCGAACTCTGACAGTACCGGCTCTGCAAAGCTAACCTCGTAATACATCTCCTCATCCTTAAGCTCTGAATAGCCGGGCTGAACTAGATAAACCACCGTAAGGTTAAGCCTAGGCTCTTCACAATGGTCAGCCACAAACAGTTTAAGGTTTCCAATAAGGGGGTGCTTTAACACGTTTATAACTGGTTCCTCAGAGACTGTGTAAACCGGTATTACCAATAATCCACGGTGCCTCCTCAGGCCTAGGGAAGAGGCATTAACCGGACCTCTCCCTACCTCAGAGACGGGTTCAACGGACAAGATTTCACACGTCTCACCTACAGGTGACACCACTAGGTATCGTACATAATATTTAGACAACCCAGCCGTGTAATGAACAGGCCTAAACCTGACAGCGTCCACCGACCAGATAGCTCCTTCAAGCCGCGACTTCTCCGCCAGCGAGTATCCCCTGCCTGGCTCACCCAGGCACGCCCACGTCTGAGGCATGTAATATTCATAGTATACGTACTCTAGGAGACGGGCATAGGACTCGTACATGCTTGCCTCAGCCTCCATAGCGACTTTAAGAACGCCTACCATGTCGGCTAGCCTCCCTATAGCCTCGCTGGCCATGGCCAGGGCTTGATACAGCCCACCCATCCTCTTCTCTAAGCTCTCAGAGCCGCTCTCAACGATCTTTCTAAGAGAACTGAAAACGTCTTCAACAGAATCCTTAGCCTCTTCAACCTGGCTCTTCATATCCTGAATGGCCTCGTTAAGCCTGCTGACAGGCCCTTTCCTCAACGATCCATTTATAACCGCCTCATTAAGATCCTGCTCCATTTCAACAAGCCTCTCATAATACCTATCCAGTGAACTGAGGACGCTCTCCTCCAAGGCATCTATAAGCATAAGTGATTCTTTAGTTGAAAAAGCCCGTGTCGTGTTAGCCAGAGCATAGGATATGTTGGCTAGACTGGACTGAAGACTTCTAAGCCCGTCCTCAACAGCTCCGAGAGCAACGGCATACCGTCTTAAGCTCTCAGCCTGAGAAATATACATGTTTGCCTGTGAAAGGCTTCCGACAGGGTTCACATACATTTTCATTCTAGGCAACTCAACCTCACCCCAAGACCCCAGCTTTTTAACCATAATAGTCACGTTAAACACGGCCTCATCCATAACCGTGAAAGCCCAGCTGGACCCGCCCATTGGCCCACTACTTGGTTCAATGCTAGAATCTGTAATCTCGAAAAGCTCGTCATTCAGATCCATCATCACTTTCACCTGAAGCAACGGCTTTAGATACACTGCACCGGTGAAAAGCCTAGGAGCGAGATTCACGATCCTTACCGAAACAGTCACCAGGTCACCCGGCTTTACCTTGACTTTATACATGTTGCCCAGCTTAACCAGGGTGGCAGGCTCGCCATTAACGTAAATCCTTCTAACGACCCTGAAAAGACGTTCTCCTACCGGTGTCCCATCGTACTTCAGCTTAACCTCAGACCTAGGAGGAACCCGAACGCCTCGCCAGATCAGCATGGTTAGACCAGGAGCAACCGCCCTAACCTCAGGCAACGGCGTGTCTTCCTGAGGAGACACGGTCTCCGCTGAGACAGCCGCCGAATCCACAACCGTTAGGCAGAGCTCCCTGGAAAAATTGCTTTTAACAGTTATTTCCGCCTCAACCCTGTACTCCTTAAGCCTATTAAAAGGGTCAAACACGTATTTAACGACAGATGTCTTCTTGACGGAGAACACGGGAGAGGCATGAGCGGCAAACGGCGAAGCTAAAGCAGTGAGGAAAGCTAGAAAGACAGCTAACATTCTCAACTTCTTAACACCCCCTCCAGAAACCTTAGACGACGCATTATCTCATCCCTGTAAAGACGGTACTTATCAGGCGGGATAACACCCTCCCTATACCCTCTTCTAAGGGCCTCAACGTCCGCCATGAGTATCCGCAGTTGAGCTGTAAGCACGCGTCTAAGCTCCTCCTCTGTAAGAGAAGCATTAAACTCCATGATCTCCCGTGGAGGCTTCTCAAAAAGCATGCCATCCCTTATATAGTATATCTTGTTCGCCGCCTTAGCGACCGCCGGGCTATGGCTTACAACTACAAACGTCTGTCCGAAAGCCTCATTCAAAACCCTGCAGAGAGCCATTATTTTCGAGCCGGTAACCGTGTCAAGCGCTCCGGTAGGCTCATCCATGAGTACAAAGGCCGGATTGTTGGCGAGAGCCCTCGCTATAGCCACCCTCTGCTGTTGGCCACCGCTAAGCTGCTTAGGCTTATGATCCGCCCGTTCCTCGAGGCCAACCAGCCTAAGAAGCTCCATAGCTCTCTCCCTAGCCTCCCTCTCCGTGTAGCGACCCGTCAGCAACATGGGTAACACGACGTTTTCCAGAGCTGAAAGGGTCGATATCAGGTTGTAGGCCTGAAAGACAAAGCCTATCTTCTCCCTCCTTATATAGGCCAGCTCCCCTTCAGACATGTTCGTGACGTCAACCCCATCTATCACGACACGGCCGCTGGTAGGCTTATCCATGGTACCTATGATATTGAGAAGTGTGGTCTTTCCGGAGCCGCTCGGCCCCATGATCGATATGAACTCGCCCTTCGGAACAGTCAGGGTAACCCCCCTGAGAGCCCTGACCTCGATCCCTCTCCCGAGGAAATAGGTTTTAGACACGTTGAGAAGCTTTATCGCTGCTTCCTCACTCATACTTCAACGCCTCAATAGGCCTTATGTTAGCCCCCTTCCAAGACGGGTAAAAACCTGAAAGCACTCCGACGAGAGCTGCAACGCCTATCCCCATAGCCGCGTAGGAGGGATCCGTTAACGGAGAGACCCTGATATTTGTAAGCCGTGCGAAAGCATCTGCTGCCAAGTAGGCAACCCCCATGCCCATGGCGACGCCGGCTACGCCGCCCATAAGGCTTAAAATCAAGGCTTCCCCCAGGAATACGGCTAGGACATGGCTACGGGTGGCGCCTATAGCCTTTAAGATACCTATCTCCCTAATCCTGTCCCTCACCACCATCATTATAGTGTTCATCACGCTTAAGGCGGCGACCACCAGGCTAACAGAAGCTATGGAGAGAAGGGTCACGTTTATAATGTCCAGTATCTCGTTTATCCTCGTCATAACCTCTTTCGACGTGGACACCGTGGCCTCGGGAAAAACCTTCCTAAGAAAATCGGCGAAGGTCTCAATGTATTTAGTGGATTTAAGCTTGATCACTATCTCAGACGCATAGTCCGGCTTATCAAATAGCTCCTGGGCGTCCTCAAAGGTTATAACCACCATGCCCACGGTTCCAAAGCTTATCCCAGGGTCAAATATCCCGCAGACCGTGAAATACTTCTTGTTCGGCGACGAGGACGGAGCTACAAGGATACGGTCACCAACCTTTACACCCAGCCTTCTCGCGATGTTTTCCGAAACTAGGGCGTAACCTCTCCGTAAATCCTCGCCTTCAACTATCTGAACAGTCCCGAAGTAGTCCGTGAGCTTACCCGGTGGAACCCCTATTATGAAGACGTTCCTGCTCTCCAGCATTCCCGTGTCGGATATCGCCGGGTAGGCGTCGCTCACAATAGACATGGCCTTAAACGTGTCCACGAGGTACTCGGGAACCTCAACCCTGCTTTTGCCGCTAAGTCTGACGCCGACGCCGAAGTACTCGTTAAGCCTATTCTCTACTTCATGCCTCATGCCGCTGCCTATCGACATTAATGCGACCAGTGCAGCTATCCCTATTGAGACACCCAGCACCGTTAGGAAAGCCCTAGACTTCCTAGCCGCGATATCGCTTAACGCGAACTTCAGACAGTACTTATACACGCTTACGTTTACCATACCAGACCACCAGTATGACCGCTGCCAATCCAGCCGCCATGACTGCGAGAACCTGCCAGCGCCATTCAAGGCCTCCCCTAGCTTGAACAGTCAGAGAAACCACGTTGGATTCGCTGTCGAACGTCCTAGAGTCCCCAGGCCATACGGCCTTCACCCTCAAAACGTCAGAACCAACGTCCTCCGGGAGTTCAAGCGAGAAACTAAACTTGCCGCCGACAACCCTGGCCTCCCCCACCGGGCTCCAGACGGAACCCCCTAGCCCAACCATTATAAGGACACTACGGTTCTCAAGCAACCCGGCTGGCGTAACGATTCCCGTGAGGTTGAGCCTGCCCGGAACCTCTACAGACGCCAGCGTCGGCGTCAACAGCCTTATCTCAACCGGAGTTTTAGACACGTTAAGCCTGACAACACTGCTCTCAGAACCCAAGTAGTCCTCGTCGCCGCTCCAGGCTGCCTTAAAGCAGTAACTGCCCGGCTCACGCAGCTTGACGCCATACTTAAAGTAGCCTGCGGCATCAACGTCGACAGCCGCCAGCTCACTCCAGTTAACCCCATCCCTACTGGCGAGAATAGAAACAGTCGCCCCGAGACGGGGCGGCTTCAGCCAACCCCATACTACCGCGTCGCCCTTCGAACAATTGACGTACAGGTCTACGCGTGACCTGCCTTTAACTTCAAGCAGACGCGAAATAGTAAACGTCTTGTTTAAACCCGCGTCGTTAACGGTCTCCACGTAGGCCCTAACGAACCACCCGCCTCTATCCTCCAGCTTAGCTGGAAACCTTAGCGTGAAACCCTCCCCGGGCTTAAGCGTCAGGTTGAGCGCCGCCATGTTAGGCTTCTGGAAGCTCATACCGTCGCATTCAACCCTGACGTCGGGCCTGTAGGCGGGGGAACGGCCCACGTTAACCACCTTAACCGCCACGTTAACTACTTCCCCCTCGATCAGGTCCCCCTCCACGTCCACGTCCACGTACAGATCTATATCGGGTGATTCAACGTATATAGGCGTCTCGCCCTGGAAGCTATACCTGTCTTTGTCATCCCGGCTGTACCAGAGAGTCCCCTGGAGCGACAGCCTCAACGTATAGCTTTTCTGCCCGCCCAGCTCAATGCTCCTGAATCCCGGATCCGAGAAATTAAGTATGAACACCCTGGAATAGGCATCTCCTTTATAGTAAAGGCTTTTCATGGGAAACACGGTCTCCGATATCACGGTGCCTACAACCTCCAGCGTGACAACCTCTATGCGAACCTTCCAGTTACCGCCCATGTCCACGGCTTCTATCCTGACCCTTATCTCCTGGCTACTGTTAGCTGGAACCTTAGCCGGATACTCTACATCCACTCGTAACAAAGTGTTGTTCCAGCTCACGGTGAAGGTTCTTTCAACGACATCCACCGGCGCCGGGGAGGCGGAACCAGCCACGGCTACCGCGGCAAGAAATAGGAGTATGGCCAGCGTTATAGGACGCAGCATACCTCAACCCTCTTCAGCATCCTATCGGATTCCGATACATCGAAGCCCGAATCATATAAATAGTTTTTCCCACTATTCTAAACCGTAGGTGAATGCCGCTTGGAGCCAGCGTCACCTCCGCGGAGAGGCCTCGCCGTAGCCATGATAGTACTCCTTCTGCTAGCCCACAAGCAGATGCACGGCTACGAAATAATGCAGAGGATACGGAGGCTAACGATGAACAGGGTTAAAGCCTCCCCAGGGACAATATATCCTATTCTCACGGAGCTTGAGGAGAAGGGGTTTATCGAAGGAGTTGAGGAGAAAACGTCTGAAAGACGCAAAAGAAAGGTTTACAGGTTAACGGCGCATGGCAGATTATTCCTTAAAACATATACCTTAACCATAAAGAAGATACTGTT
>CAYSTQ010000087.1:0-7285 GCA_964433855.1 uncultured Thermoproteales archaeon | reverse complement strand
GCTGTAGTAAATCTGGAGTATGGAGGGTTTGTCTGACTTTATCTGGTGGAGGCCTGGGGGTATTTCCAGGTATTGGCCGGCTCCGAACTCGAGGGGTGTTCTGTCGAGCGTGGCCCTGCAGTTGCTGGTGGCGAATATCATGGCGTCGCTGGCCGGGGCTGTGTTGGGCGGTATGTAGAACTTGAAGGTCTGGTTTGCCGGTATTGCGGCCTGGGCTACTCCTTTTGTTCTTTCGAAGAAGTAGTATGCTCCTCCACCGCTGGCTAGGAGGACTGTTATGGGTTTGTCCGACTCTATTTTGACGGTTATCCCGGCGGGTTTTAGCCAGACTGGCTTGTAGCCTTCGGCTTCCTTCTGGGTGAACCGGTGTTCCCAGAGTACTGCTCCGTTCGCCGTGTCGGTTATGGTGACTCTGCAGGGCTGGTAGGGGAACACCGCTATCCAGGTGAGGGCGTCGTGGTTGTCGTAGTAGCCGAGGAAGACCGTGTCCTTGTAGAGGCCCCGGGGCTGGCGAGGAAGTTTATGCATTCTATACCCATGTGCTGGATGGATATTCTACCGGTTGAGGTGACGTGGTAGACTTGGGCTATGGGGAGGAAGAGGGCTGCGGTCTGGTTCTGGCGTAGCTTGAGGGTTTTAAGCAGGGTTCTCCCTGGGCTGCGGATCTCTATCTGGGCGTCCTCGTAGGCTATGATGTGGAGGTTTGTCCTGTGGTGGTAGAGCTTGAAAACGTATTCTTTGCCGGCTGGGAGCCCGTTGACGGCTGTGTAGGCGACGGCTGAGTCTATGCCGCCGATCTCCTGGGGGTTTGGGGGGCCTAGTATGGCTGCTACTCTGCTGGTGGCGGCGAGCCTGTAGACGCCTGGGCTGAGCCCTGTGACGGTGGCTGTCTCCAGCCGGTTTAGCTTGGCTGTGTATATGGGCTGTGCGGATAGGCCTTGGCTTGTGAGCATGTATAGGGTGGCCTGGGTGTTGTCTTTTAGCCCCGTTATGGTTAGGGCTAGCTGGCCTGTCGCGTGGGGGGATATGTAGAAGTAGTATGTGTATAGCTCCTGCTGGGGGCTGGCGGGTGCGGCCAGCGCTATGGCGAGGATCAGCAGGGGTATCGGGGTTAACGGGCTGCGTATATGCTTCTTCTATTGTTATGCGGCGTGTCTATGGTTAAATGTTTTTGGCCTTATTCCACCCTGGTTATCCTGATTTTGAGGGTTCCGGTGGCTATCAGGAGTATTAGTGCTGCCGCTGCTGTGACTGCCAGGAGCGCGTTGGTTAGAGGGGTGGGGGGCACCGTGAGCGTTTCCTCTGTGTCCGCCGTAACTGTCACGGTTTTCAGGGCTTCGCCTGCCTGCAGCGTGTAGGTTCCCGGGGGTATGTGGGGGAACACGGCTGTGCCGTTGGGGCCTGTGACGGCCTCGACCTTGTGCTGGCCTATTAGCTGGGCTCTGCGGGCCAGGGTTACCTGGGTGTTGGGGCTGGGTAGGCCTAGGGGGTCTTTGACCCTGACTGTCAGGGTGTAGAGGGCGCAGGCTATGGTTTTCACAGGGTTGCCGTCCACGTTTATCGTTGTGTCGGCGACTACCTGCCCCATGTATACTGCCTGCACCCTATGCGGCCCTTTGGGAAGCTTTAGCGTGATAGGGGTCTGGTAGTTGGCGCCGTCCAGCACGATCGTGGCCTTGACGGGGGTTCCCTCGGGGTCTACCGTCCGTATGGTTGTTTCGGCTACCTGGTCTGGGCGGTATAGTGTTAGCTTTGATGTGGCGGTGGCGCCGTCGGCGGCTGCTGCTTTGACCATGTATTCCCCGGGTGGCCAGCCTGCCGTGTCTAGGGTGTGGCTTACGGCGCCGTCGGGGCCTGCCGTGAGGAGTATTGTTGCCGTCACTGGGCCCTGGACGGTCAGGTTTATCTGGGTGTTGGGCGGGGCTATCACTGTTATCTGTACAGGGTCGCCGGGGACGTGGGCTTCTCGGCTTGTCAGCACTGCTAGGGGGGCGGCTTGGACGGCGGCCGCTAGAAGGACCAGTAATATCAGGACTGGCCTCAAGGCTCCCCCCAGGGTTCTTAAGGGATTGGGCTCTTATAGCTATGTAGAGGTTAAACCCGTCTTTAACCTGCTCTGCACTTTATAGTAGCAGCAGGGGTGGCCCATAGCTATACACCGAGTTTCTTTGACTGTTACTTCGGTGTTGAAGTATTTTTCGAACCAGCCAGCTATCATACCCCGTATAAAGTGGCTCTGCGGCTCATTAGAGTTTTTGAAAAGCCCGCATTCTATCGAGTCCCATATTTTAACAGTGGCGGTTTTTCTCATAGGGTCTACATGATCTATTTTGAGCCTACCCATTCCAACCTGTTTGAAAAGGGTCTGGCACAGGGTTAATAAATACTCGGTGCGGCCGGCAAGCTTAAGGTGGGACTCGTAGGCTTCCCGGCCGGCCTCGTAGCCTATGTGGTAGAGTATGGCGGCATAACTCATTCCGGCTTTTTCCCTCATTGTTTTGAGGAATGCTTTTATGACCGGTTTTCTGAATATGATTACTCTCTCGTTAAGCATTGACGGCGCGAACACATGATTTTCTGCGGCTAGTCTTTGGGCGGGTGAGGGTACTGCCCTGACCTGTTTTATGGATCTGTATTGTTTTAGTTGGTTTAGCACTTCTCTGTGAACGTCATCTAGCCCTGTCAGGTCGGTGAATATGAGCGCTTCTATGTCTCCGCCTGGTTGGGGTTTGGAAAGGCTGAAATGCACTATGGGTATGTTGTGATCTGTGAAAAGCTTTAGGACTGATAGAAGCACTCCAGGAGTTTGCAGTATGTTCGGGGGGAATGATACGTGAAAGCCGTATATGTGTCTATCTGCTGAATGGGTTAGGCCGCTACGTCCATGATGCTTGACCATGGATAAGCCCCCTGTAAATATTTCTACTACTAATAATTATTTCTTCTGTTTCTTCAAAAAGAGTTTTAAGTTAAACATCTGATTTTTACCCTAGCTATTGCAGATATGATTTTAGGTTATATATGTGTTGAAGAATTCATTCCATGTTTAAATGACGGAATGGAATTAGAAGTAATGCCGTGGAGGCATGTTTGCTACGCACTTTAAGGTGTAGCTTAAAGCTATGATCATTACTGAGAATGCTATTTCTTTGCCTTTTCTTCCGTCCGCCAGTAGCTGAGCTGTCATAAGAGTGAGGGGTATGTGAAGAGGGGTGTTGAGTATGAGCCGGCTTATGGCGGCCCAGTCTAGGAAGTATATTGGGGTGAGCGTCACCAGCCATGCGGTGGTGTAGGCTAGAGGCTTTACATGTCTGCGCAGTAGGTAGACTAAGGGTAGCAATAGGAGGAGTGGATAGTTCATATATCCTCCATAATACATTTTTACGAGGAGGCTTAGCGTGTATTTAAGCTTGTGAAGGTTCGCAGCCGCCTCGGCTGCGAGCCGGGTTAGTATGGGGGCGGCTGCCTCTGGGGCTGTTCCACCTATGTGGCCTGCAGCCCATGTTTTCAGGATGTCGGCGTGGAGCATGCCAGCTATGAGTAGGAGTAGGGCGGCTAGCCTTCGCTTGTCTCTGGATCTTCTGTGGATTAGCACGTATATTGTTGTTGCTGCTAGGGCTTGTATGGTTGTCCAGGGGTGGGTTAGCTCGGCTGTTAGGCCTGTTAGGTATGCTGCGGGGTATGCTAGGAGGGTTTTCCTTGTTAGGATAAGGGCCGTGCCCGTGTTTAGTATGGTTAGGGCGAGCATGTTTGCCTGGAAGCTGCTGTATACGCCTACGGTTGCCTGGGGGCCGGTGGCGGCGAAGAAGGCGGCTAGGGCTGCAAGCCCCTTGTCCCCGGTTAGCTGCCAGGCGAGCAGGTAGTGGGAGTAGACGAGCAGGGGGAGCAGCAGGGTCGGCATGTGCTTGGCCACCTCCACCGGCGGCAACCCGGTGGCCCGCTGCATCCCGTACAGCAGCAGCATGTAGAGCGGCCGGGAGCCGTTGGCTGCTCGGAAGACTTCTTGAGGCTCGTTTATCTGGTTCATCCATTCCACATACCATTTCACGTCTACTCCGACTGGGTAGCCTGCAGGGTTTGTGGAGGGTAGGTGTGGGAGTATGTTCTGTAGCGCCGCCAGGGTTAGTGTGGCGGCTAGAAAGAGGTTTTTATGGGGTATTCGGGGGGTTTTAGCGTTTTTCCTAGTTGGCGCTAAGGCTAACACGGGGATGGCGGGGAGGGCTGCGTAGGTGGCCGCGATGATTGGTTGTAGGCTTGCTGTGAACATTAGCTCTAGCCTGGCAGGCCACCATGGCGGTAGGCTGTTATCTAGGGCTATATATGCTGTCCAGTAGACGGCTGCCGCGAGATTCATCGCCGCTATTATTAGGCTTAGGGCGGCGATGTATTCTTTCAGGGTTTCCCATGTCGGCTTTCCCTGTTCGCGAGCTGCCACTATGATGATTATAGCGGGGAGCAGGATTGCTACAGCGTAGGCTGGTGTCCGGGTTATGGGGTTGAGGGCGGCTATGGCGAGTGTTAATGTTGTGGTTATTGCTGCCAGTTTGTTTTTCGGGTTTTTCAGCGTTGCCGCTAAGAAGAATGTTAGGGTTAGGCTGAGGGGGGCGGCTGCTGGGATGGGTATGTGGAGTTTATCTATCGTTGTATGTTTGTACGCGACAATTATGGTGTCTTTGCTCTGGCTGTTCACGGCGGCGATGTAGGCTAGCAGAGTAGCGATGGCCGCTGTAGCTTGCCTGAACCTTCTTATTTCTGGAGGAAGGCTCTTGGCTAGCTTTAGCTTTGGCCTCATTTTCGACACTGCGCCTTTGGGTTTATGTAAGTTTTCTGGACGGTTTTTATAGGGTTCGCTAGTTAATTCCATGTTTAACATGTTTTTAAACTGCCGCCGTGTTCAAGACTAGGCATATTTCGCCGTTTTCGAGAACGGCTGCTCCAGTGAAATAGGGGTTTTTAACTATTTTGGGTAGGGGGCGTATTAACACGTTTGTGATGTTTTCTGTTTTTGATACTCTGATAGCTATATGTCTGCCTTGGCGGCTTCTCACTATTATATATGTTCCCCCAGGCAGTGTCTCAGGGATGTTAAGTAGCTCGAGAAGGTTTATTGCCTCGATTATTTTGCTGCCTGTGTGAATGTATTGTTTCCCTTCTATTTGTATGGTAGCTGGGTTTTGGAGTACTTCCACTATGTCGTTTAAGGGTATTGCCACTGACATGTCGCCTACTCTTGCGGGAAGTACTGCTGCTTCAAGGGCTGCTGTGGTTAAAGGTATTTCTAAACGTGCCCGGAAGCCTTCGCCGGGCTCTGTGTCTATCATGATTTTTCCATCTATCTGTTTAAGCATGTTCTTTATGGTGCCTATGCTTAGAGAGTAGGGCTTGTCTGGGTTGGTTGTACCCAGTTTTTCAAGAAGCGTTAGCGCGGCCGTGTCGTTCATGTTGGCGGCCACGGATTCCGGTATTAGTCTTCTCTGTACGGCTTTCCTCACTAATTCCTTCGGATCCACCCCTTTTCCGTCATCTTCTACTTCGATGACGATCGTGTTTCGCTCTCTCCAGGCTGTTACTTTGATGGCTCCTGTGGCGAGTTTGCCTTTTTTAATCCGGTCCTCGGGGGGTTCAATGCCGTGTTCAATGGAGTTGCGGATTAGGGATAGGACTACTTCGAGAAGGGTATCGCCTGTTTCCTTGTCTAGGCTTATGTCTCCCGTGTCGACATAGATATCTACTTTTTTACCTGCTTCTCTAGCTAGTCGGAGGGTTATTGCCGGGATTTGGCTAAACAGGTTTTTTAAGGATACAAGTTTTAGTTTGAAGGCCTGGCTGGCTATTCTATTAACTATTTCCTCGAACCATGCCCAGAGATCCCCTATTTTTCCGCGTAGCCTGTTGCTGACGGTTGATTTGAACATTAAAAGCTCTTTGACGCTGGCTATTAATTGTTCTAGATCTTTCGCGGACACTGTTAGCTCTCTGGGTTTTTCATGGTTCCCGTCTTCACGGTTTTCCGAAAGGATGTTTTCTATTGGATGGAGGGGGGTTCCAGGATCCTCTGTTGTTTCCATGGTTTCTATATTTTTTATTTTGCACTGTAGTTCTCGCTGGAATACTGTCGTTAACTCGTTTTCGGGTAGATCCGTTTTTATGACTATTGTTATATCGTTCTGGATCCTGCCTGCGAGTATGCAGTCTCCGCTGGGATCCATGTCTTGTAGCAACCCTACGGAGGCAACCACCTTGATTAAATTTAGCGTTAGTAGAGCGTTGTCTTTAGCTGTTTTTTGGTCTATTGTTATTTTATATGTTTTAGTTTGTTTGTTCACATACTGTTTCCAGGTTAAATGTACAGATATTATGTCTTGAATACGGCGTTTTACCAATATGGCTTCATCGCTTTTCATCGATTTTTTTACGACCCTTGGTCGTATTCACCTGTTCTGGCGATAAATAGGTTAGCCGTCATCGTGAAGTAGATTCTCTTAGGTGGGCTAAATATTGTATCTATATGTTGCGTGTCTCTGTTTACTCTTTAGGGCGGGGGGTCGGTAAGACTACTTTAGCTACCTGTTTAGCCGTTAAACACGTATCGCTTGGGGGACGGGCCGCTATTCTTTCGCTTGACTATGAACGGGTTAAAAACGTGCCGGACGACGTGGTTTCTCTCAGCTTGTCTGGTGGCGGTAGGAATAGCTTGGATGTTAAACGGGTAGAGGAAATCCTGTCTTTTCTACAGGAGAAATATTTTGTTGATCTCGTTTTAATGGATACTCTGCCCGGGGGGTTATTTAGTACATGTGGCGTGGTGCTGAGCGACTTTGTACTAGTGCCGACGCGGCCTAGCGAAAAGGATATAACTATGTGCATGAAAACACTATTTATTTTGAAAAAAATAAAAAAACAATGCGGTGTAGTGCTTAACATGGTTCCTTTAAGGGCTTTAGCAGAGGGGCTTAGACTGGCTAAGAAGATGGAAAAGGCTATAGAGGCCCCGGCGTTAGGCGTGGTTCCCTATGTTAAACCTGTTTATCGGCTTCTGGAGCGGGAGGAGGCCAGCTCACTGCTTAAGGAAGTGTTAAGGAGAGGCGGCAGGGACGGTGTTACAGCCCAAGCTGGAAGATTTTGTAAATAGGGTCTGTAGGCTGGATGAGATTATTGATTTTGCGCGGTCTCGTGTCCAGTTAAAGATACTGCTTTTTCTCTCGTCTAGGCCCTACGCGAGCCTGACGGAAATCTCTTCTGCCCTTGGAGAGAGACGTAGGACCATTAGCGATGCTTTGTTAAA
>CAYSTQ010000086.1:0-7293 GCA_964433855.1 uncultured Thermoproteales archaeon | reverse complement strand
TTAAAATGATGCTGGAGGGAAAAATCGAAAAAGGCGATGTAGTAACAGTTGCTAAGCTTGCCGCTATAAACGCCGTTAAACACACATGGGAAATAGTGCCTCTATGTCATCCAATCCCGATAGGGGGAGTAGATGTCGAGGTTGACATTGGAGATAAAGAAGTCAAAATTAAGGTAAAAGTACGGACTATAGCGGAGACCGGTGTTGAAATAGAGGCACTTACAGGAGTCGCCGTAGGGCTTATCGCTATATGGGATATGGTGAAAAAATACGAGAAAAATGAGAAAGGAGCTTACCCAGACACGGTCATTAAAGAAATCAGGGTTATTAGAAAAATAAAAGAGCCCATTTATCGATTTCGACAACCAGAGGTCTCACAAGAATAATATTTTAATTTGGCATCAATCTCTAAAACTCCTAGGTGATAGCATGGGTGGCCATGTTTGGCAGGAATAACGAGTTCCTAGTAACACCATGGGAGGTTAAAGGGCGTGTTGACTATAGAAAACTAATTGAACAATTCGGCACGCAGGAATTAACTGATGAACTATTAGCAAAGATAAGAGAGATAGCTGGCGAATTACCGATATTTCTGCGTAGAAAATTCTTTTTCTCACATAGAGACTTAGACTTAGTATTACAGGACTATGTTAACGGAAAGGGCTTTTTCCTTTATACTGGCAGGGGTCCCTCAGGACCGATGCATATAGGCCACATAGTACCCTTCTTCTTCACTAAATGGCTTCAAGACAGATTCGGCGTGAATCTATATATACAGCTCACGGACGACGAGAAATTTTTATTTAACCGTAGACGATCCTTGGAGGACACTAAGAGATACTCCTTTGAGAACATGCTAGACATAATAGCTGTTGGATTTAACCCTGATAAGACTTTTATTTTCCAAAATACCGAGTATCCGAGGATATATGATATAGCAATTCAGATAGCCAAAAAGACCACTTTCTCCACCGTTAGGGCGGTGTTCGGCTTTGAAGAAAGCAGTAATATAGGAATGATATTCTTTCCCGCAATGCAAGCCGCTCCAACCATGCTGGAAAAAAGAAGATGCCTTATACCTTCAGCAATCGACCAGGATCCATACTGGAGAATTCAGCGTGATGTGGCTGAAAGCCTAGGATACTACAAGGCTGCCGCTATACATAGTAAGTTCATACCTGCCTTAACAGGGTTAGATGCTAAAATGAGCGCCAGTATAAAGGAAACCGCCATATACCTCACTGATCCCCCAAAGGATGTAGAAAGAAAAATTTTCAAAAATGCGTTTACCGGTGGTCAACCAACGATAAAGGAGCAGAAGGAAAAGGGCGGAAACCCAAATATTTGTGTAGTGTTCAGCTGGCTAGAGATGTTTTTTGAGCCTAACGACGCTGCTCTTAAGAGACGCTACACCATGTGCCGTAACGGGGAACTGCTTTGTGGCGAATGTAAACAGTATCTTGCCGATAGAATTATCGCTTTTCTTGAGAAACACCAGGAAAAAAGGGAGGAGGCCCGTGAACTGGTCCCTGTTTTTAAGTACTATGGTGAGCTAGCCAGAGAAAAATGGAGAGAACTAGGGCTTGAACCTAAGAAATGATTTAAGCATCCGTTGACGAGTTACTATGGGTTGATGGATATGAGAATTAGTGCTGAATGCGTGATGTGTATACTGAACGTGAGGGCTGGGGAGATTTTAAATTCATGCCTAGATGCGAACGCTAAGTTAGAGGCTATTAGAGAACTCACTAAATACATAGCTGAAGTGGCTAAACCGGGAACCTTAACTACTACTCTGGCGAGCCTAGGCTTTAGAAAAGTAAAGACTCTCACTGGAAATGAGGACCCTTATTTGCAGCTGAAGATAGAGGCCGATAGAGCGGCAGAGAAAGCAGTTAAACTTTTAATAAATAGATTAGTCGGACTGAGTGACGAAGATAGATTTAGATTGGCTGCAATATCAAGTATAAATGCAAACCTTATCGACCCAGGTATAGCCGGATACGATTTTAGTCTTGATGAACTCAGAGAGGTCATATTTAACGATGAACTAGCGATAGACGATCTCCATGAAATATATAGAAAGGTTAACACAGCTAAAATAGTGGTTTACTTGCTTGATAATGCGGGAGAGGCAGTATTTGACAAGGTTTTAATGACGGAGATCAAGCGTAAAGGCGCTAAGGTCTACGCTGTAGTGAAAGGTCGCGCCTACCAGAATGACGTAAGTGTTAAAGACGCCGAAAGAATAGGGCTGGGCACCGTAGTGGATGCTATACTTAGTACTGAAAATGATTTTTCAAGCCTTGTACCAGGCACGTACTCTAGAAAGATAGATGAAATTACAAGTAAGGCAGACCTGGTGATAGCTAAAGGTATGGCGCACTACGAGACTTTAAGCGAGATCGATATAGGGCGGCCGGTAGCGTTTCTATTAAAGGCAAAATGTGGCCCTGTAGCGGCTTCTTTAAACGTTAGGCCTGGAAGCAACGTAGCGCTTTTACAGAGCTAATGCACCAATATCACACTTAATAATCCTACTAGGAGCCCTGTTGTTAACATTATTAGACCATACCTGATCTGGCTTTCTCCAGATATTCTGCCAAGCATAGCGCCTAATGAAAACAGCATTGACGCTATTATCAGTAGAGATGCGTAGACCGCAGCGATAAAGGACATTATACCGATCATAGAGAGCATGAAAGGTATAGATGCTATTAAGGCTGCTAGTACGGGAGAGACTCCTGATGCCAACGCCGCAATTATTATTGTTGCTCTAGTAGCCTCTTCTATTAGGGTGCCTTCAAGGTTTATAAGCATCGCTTTTTCAAGCTCTTTAACTTCTTTTTCCCGCTCAGCACGTTCAGTTAAGAACCCTCCCACGAAACCGGAAACCCCGATGGCAAAACCTGCACTTATACCAGCACCTAATATTATTTTTTCACTTCTGGCACCAGCTAGAAAAGATCCTAAGACAATCCCTAGCATAGTTAAGGCCCCGTCGAAGGCATTCATGACGAAATATCTACGTAGTATCTCACCAGCGTCTGATACTTTTAAATAGAAGTTAATTTTGTTTAGAAAACCAGCAGGAGCGATTTCAACCTCTTCAGCTTCTCCCGGCGGTTTACGAGAATCTTCATCCATTTCAGCGTCCCACTAGGATATATTGAGATTGCAAGATATATTTTTAGCTTAAGTTTTAGCTTAGAAGAATTCCTATAAACGTTACAGTTACAAGTATATCAAGTATTCTAAATTTATATTTAATTATATAATTTTTAAATGGAATAAAAATTATAGATAATATTATTAACAATATTAATTTAATATTGCTTATAATAAGACTAAAGATACCAATCACTATCATGATAGACATTATTTTCAAGCACTTCTCAACGGTTTCTAGCCCCATAATAACCGCTGTAGTTTTATACCCAGCTAAAGAATCCGAAGAATAATCCTCCCATTCGTTTCTTAGCTGGAGAAACGCCGAATACAGCCCTACTAATGCAATCATCCCAGTGATAAAGGAGAAATTAGGACTATCAACCGTTAGTACTCCCTGTAGAAACGGTTGAATTCCAAAAAACAATATATGACTTAGCAGATCTAGCGGCGGTTTCTCCTTTAACCTTACTGGTGGAGTTGAATAAAGGAAAGAAAGAAGGCACATCGTAGAATAATTTAAGAAAGCTGATAAATTCGGTATCATCATCAAACCCATTAAGACCAGCAAAACAGTGGTCATAAAAATGGTTTTAGCATCTAAATTATTTTCTATCATTGGATTCTTAGATTTTTTATTAATGTTTAATTGATCACTTTCAACGTCATAAAAATTATTTACTATATAAGTAGCGGCCATATATGCTGACATAGAGATCATCAGCATAACAAATTTTTCGATCTCTACGTGAAATTGTGAAGCGTATAGATATCCATAAATGGCTAAGGCAAAATATGCTCTCCATTCTAGCATACGCATCGATTTCAAAATGACTAGTGCTTTACGCATACTGGCAACAATACGAATTAATGCTTATATTATTTTCTAAAATTTTTAAAATGATAGAAATGAAGACTCATACACCTACTAAACAGTTGTTCGCCAATCACATAGGCAATTTTACTAAGAAGCTAGGACTTGGAGAAGCTACTGGTAAAGTTTGGAGTAGCCTGCTTATAGCCGGAAAACCACTTTCTCAATATGAACTTTCTGATAAGACAGGCTATAGCCTAGGCATCATATCTAGTAGTCTTAAGGTATTAGAAAGCCTGGGCGTTGTTCGAGTCATAGGAAGATCAGGTCAACGGAGATTATATGTTTCTACAGTGTCCCTAGTAGAGTTTATAAGTAAGATACTAGGCGTAACTATAAGTTCTGAGCTTGTAGCTCTGCTTGAGGAGTTTGATAAAATAGGGATAAAAAACGATGATTTACACCTTAAAAAACTTTGGGAAGAATGCGTTAAAGCTAAACTTTTATTTGATCTAGGCCTAGCTATTATTAGAAAATATAAATCACGTTCCGTAAAAGAAATTAAAAGAGTTTTAGCTAGAATTTCAAAATACGGCTGGTTGACATGAAACTTAAAATAGTGCTGGTTTCCGAGTGGTTTCCGCCTAACCATGGCGGTGTAGCATCACATGTCCGAGACTTAGCAAGAACCCTATCTAAAATGGGGCATGAAGTCACGATAATTTCCAGGAAATGTGAATGCTTTAGGAAAGAGGAGGCCCAGATTATACAGGTTGGGTCGGCCATACCGTTTAACTCATTAATAGTTCCTCCTAATATTCATAGCTTAAGGAAATTACTAGAGCTGGAAGAGGCTGATTTAGTTCATTGCCACCATGCATTTACACTTCTTCCCTTATTATCGATAAGAGTATGTGAATCTTTGGGAATTCCGGCTATAGTTACGAATCATACTGCCTATTTTGAAGACACTATGTTTACCAAATTTCTGGGCTTATCTGTATATCCAGTAATTCAAACTCTGAACAAGGCAAAACTTGTAATCGCTGTAAGTTCGGCGGCCGCTAAGTTCATCAGAGGACTGGGTGTAAAAACTCCTATAAAAATTATACCTAACGCTGTAGATGATGATAAATTTACACCGTGGGGTTCCAGAAAAATTAGGAATAGTATTGACGGCGAACCCGTCATACTCTACGTAGGTAGGCTCGTCTTTAGAAAAGGGATTCATTTACTTTTAGAAGCGTTTAGTAATGTAGTAAGAGATTTTCCTGAAGCTCGCCTAGTTATAGTAGGTGATGGCCCGCTTAAACTTAAGATTAGAGAGCTTGCCGCTCAATTATCCATATTTGATAATGTTATATTTCTAGGCAAGGTTAACGATTCTATATTACCTGATATTTATAGGTCTTGCGACCTATTTGTACTTCCAAGCATCTATGGTGAGTCGTTTGGCATCGTGTTACTCGAAGCCATGTCTTCAGGAAGGCCCGTGATAGCATCCAATGTAGGTGGTATCTCGGAAATTATACGGAGAGGCTGCGGAATTTTAGTGTCCCCTGGCAATGTGAACGAAATGACTGAGGCTATACTAGAGTTACTGAATGATCCTGGGTTACGAGAAGCCATGGGAATTAAAGCGAGACAACTCATAGAAAAACGTTATAGCTGGCGTGTTGTGGCACCTCAAATAATATCATGTTATGAAGAAGTACTAATCATTAGTAAGAACAAGTTGGTTTAATCGCTTTGTTGCGAGTTTTTCCTTTGGTTTTTTGTAATTATTTGCTTTAGCACTTGCTGTTTGAATGTTTGAAAGTCTAACTGAAAGATCCGCGGACCTAATAGAACAGTTATGGTGCCGGTTAACAGGGCTTCGTATACCACCGTGACGAATCGTGTAAGCATAGTTACGGTAACGGCGGCTTCTCTGTTTATTCCAAGAAGTATGAATGTCGAGATCATCGCTGCCTCGAACACCCCGGCATTTACAGGGATGCCAAAAGGTATGTTATCTATTACTCCATACATGGGATAGGCCATGGAAAGCGCCCAAAAGCTTACTGGAGTATTTATGGCGTGGAAAAACGTGTATGGAACCATTATGCCGCATATCCATTGGGTTACCAATGCTATGAAGCTACACGCTACATTGAGATTCTTCCTTTTTATCATGTCTACAGAGTATTCAAAGCTTTTAAGGCCTTGCTCTATATGGCCTTTATATTTTTTTAACCATTCCCTTTTTTCTAAATGCGGCGTGATTTTACGCAGAATGGCTTCAAAAATACACTCAAGTAGATCAAGTCTAAAAAGTATGAGTACACAAAAGGCGACCAGAGCAACTGCCAGTGCGGTGAAAAAGCCTATTTGTATATATACATTCCGGGATATCTCTACACCGTGTAAGACCAAATATATGGACCCCAGAATTATAAAAAGCACAAAGGCGACCGTGCTTAAAAGTCTATGTACCAGTATAGTAGCGGCCGTTTTACTTACGTCTATATTATATCTAATTTTAAGAAAAAGTAACCTAATAGCCTCACCTGTTATAAAAGCTGCCGGGATTAGCATGTCTCCAAACCAGCTTATTATCACAACTATTATCGACTGCATAAGCGGCACTTTCTTTGTTATAGTGCGCACGATGAAAAACCACGCTACACCATAGAAGAATATGAAACCTGTATCAAACAGTAATGCCTGTATTAAATAATATGGTTGTATCGAGGAGAAAAGCTTCATAACTTTGCCTAGATCCGCCCTTACGACAAAGAAAATGAAGGCAAGATAGAAAAATAGTCCTAAGGCCAACATCAACGTGAAGTGTACGGCTCTGCCACGCTTCAACGCCATACTGAACACCGCTGCGTGGACTATTTTCGAAGCCCAGATATATAATTAGACTAATTAGTTTTAATATAAATCTTTAAAGGCACCAACATATCCTCCTTCAAAAGCGTGCCATGACCACCTCCTCCTTCCGGCTTACTATGCATTCCATGATCGGCCAGTATGAAGGTTATATAGTTATCGAACGTTTCATCTGCTATGTTTAAAATATCATTCACATAACCATCTATCCTTTTTATCGCCTCTAAAACCTGCTGTGAAAAAGGACTATTTTTATGACCAGCATTATCAATATCTAGAAAATGTATGATAAAAAGCCCTGGCTGTTCCTTCTTGATAATATTTTTCGCTTTCAGACAAATCTCCCTGTCATCCAAACAAACTGCCTTTACATCAGCTTTTTCGCTTAGCAAAGCAGTTACACTCGATGTTACACGTGCTGCTGTAGCGGTTTT
>CAYSTQ010000085.1:3268-7464 GCA_964433855.1 uncultured Thermoproteales archaeon | reverse complement strand
GGGAGGTCGGTTGAATGAGCTTCGTGGACCCTGCATGGCAGGCCCTGCAGCAGGGGAAGGATCCTCGAGGCAATCTATCTACTGTTCGGAGGGGTCCCGGGGAAAGGCGTGTTCCTCGGAGGCCTCTCAGCCTTCCTCGTCGCCAACGATGATGACGCTTCGGCGTATGCTTAAAGCTTATCTGTTAAGTCGGGCTTCTTTTCCTTATGGAGGCTAGCCGGGATGTTGTCGGACAGGCGTTTTAATGTTGTTCTATTCGTGGCGGAGCATTGGCGGGCTAAGGATGCTGGCTACTGCGGAAACAGGGTTGTAAAGACGCCGAACATCGACTCGCTCGCCAGGGAGGGGGCGGGCTTCAGATGGTGCTTCGTGCAGAACCCGGTGAGCACGCCGAGCCGTGTAGCGATGGCTACGGGCTGGTATCCTCATGTGAACGGGCACCGCACGATGCATCACATGCTGCGCCTCTACGAGCCTAACATGCTGTGGTACTTCAAGGAGGCTGGCTACTACGTGTGGTGGGGCGGGAAAAACGACATGATAGCCGAGGAGGCCATCCCCTACTCGTGCGACGTTCGGGTTTACGGGACCGGGGGGAGGAAGACGGTGCATGCTAGCCCCTGGAGGCCGGGTGACCGGCTGTACCACACCTTCCTTTGGGGTAGAGTCCCGGATAACTACCGGCCCTGTGTAGCGGACGACTACGTAGTGGAGAAGGCTGTCGAGTTCCTTAGAAACCCTGTGAGGAAGCCCTTCTTCATGCTGATAAACCAGAGCTATGCTCACCCGCCGTACGCGGCCCCTGAGCCCTACTACTCCATGTATGACCGCTCAGAGGTCCCTCTCCCCGTTAAGCCGCCTGAGGGGTTCAAGGGTAAGCCGAGGATACTGAAGATGGTTCATGAACGCATGAGGATGAACGAGGCCACGGAGGAGGATCTACGCGAGATAGTCGCTGTGTACTACGGCATGATAACCAGGGTGGACCGCAACCTGGGGCTCATCCTTGAGGCCTTAAAGGAGTATGGGCACTGGGACGACACGATAGTCGTCGCGACGTCGGATCACGGGGACTACGCGGGCGACTACATGCTGACTGAGAAGATGCAGAACGCGTTCGAGGACGTGTTGGTTAACGTGCCGTTCGCCATCCGTATACCGGGCTATGACCCGCTACCCTCGGTCTCCGAGGCGCTGATAGAGATGATAGATCTGCTGCCGACCCTGGCTGAGGCCTGCGGCATAAAGCTCGCCCACACACATTTCGGCCGGTCGCTGCTGCCCGTGCTGCGAGGGGAGAGGAGGGAGCATAGGAGGTATGTGTTCAGCGAGGGCGGGGCTCTTAAAACCGAGATCCATACCCATGAGACGGATCGCCCGAGGGAGAACATTTACTGGGCCAGGGTGGCGCTCCAGTTCACTATGCCTGAGGTTCACGGGAAGGCCGTGATGATACGTTCCAAGGAGTGGAAGTACGTCCGCAGGCTGTACGATACGGACGAGCTCTACGACCTCAGGAGAGACCCGGACGAGGTAAACAACTTGGTGGACGACCCGGATCTAGAGGATGTGCGTAGAAGGCTGGCTGACGCCATGCTGACCTGGTTCATAGAAACCGGGGACCAGGTCCCCTGGCGCTGGGATCTGCGCCGGCCCAGCGAGCCACATCCTGAATGGTCAAGGTTCGCCGCTAAATACGGCTTCTCTAGGGCCTGCCGAGGCGGTTAGCTTCTGTTTACAAGACAATTTTAAATAAAGAGGATGAGCTGGAAGATCGTCTTGATTTTTATAGAGCCTGTCTGGAAGATAGGATTCTTAAGATATTTTTAATATAATTTGTAGATGCTTAAAACTATTATTTTTAATTTGATTTAACAAGTTCTTCAGGATCTATTCGCTGCAACCCTCTTACTCCTTCATAAGCTTTATCAAACGATACTATCTTCCCATCCAGGCTTAGCGCCGTAGCAGCATAATGAGAATCGAAGAAGGAGAGCCCATATTCTCGCCTTATGTAAATACTTGTGAGAACTATTTCTAGAGTTAACGGGACAAAGGTTATGTTTTCGAAAGATGCTAACGCCGCCAAGTCCCGAAACATCTGCGATTCCCTTTTCTCGCTTCTATATATAAACTCCATTTCAAGTAGGCTGACGCTTGAAACCATGATTTTTAGTTCGCCGTCTCTTATCTTCCTGAAGATCGCATGTGCTATGTCGTGGTTCTTGTCCAGCCTGTTCAGAAAAGCAAAGATAACGTCATTTTCCATCAGCATTCATTACACCTATTTCCCTTAACATCAGTTTTTCAGCCTGCTGCCTAAGTTCCTTAAACGTCTTATTTATAGTAAAGGACCCATCTAGTGCTTTGAAGGGATCATCCGGTAAAGGTATTATATCTATGTGGTCGCCAGCATTGATCACTAGCACTTTCCGCCTGATTCCAAGATCTTCCCTAAGCTTCTTAGGCAGTAATATCCTGCCTTTAAGATCGACTCTAACTATACTCATTATTTCCCACTCGATAACGTATCGTGTCAGCGGCGGGATAAAAATATTATTAAACGAATAAGCGGGAAACTGTTCTACCTAAAACTTGGTCTCTACGGGAATTAAACTTAACTGGTGTCTAGCCTAACATGTATATGCAGGATTTACAGAAATACGTGAGGGCGTGACCTATGGTTTCAACGCCTTTGATCTCAAGCGTGCTGGTGAAACCAGTCTCGGCGGACTGCAACCTGTCCTGCACCTACTGCTTCTATTCCCCGAAGGCAAGGCTGTATCCCGAGGCTAAGATCCACAGGATGAGCGACAGGGTTCTCAGGGAGCTTATAGCCCAGGCTATAGCGGTCTCGCCGGAGAGAATATCTTTCTGCTGGCAGGGCGGGGAGCCCACGCTGGCCGGTTTAGAGTTCTACCGGAGAGCCGTCGAGTATCAGGAGCTGTTCAGGGCTCCAGGCCAGGTGGTGGAGAACAGTCTTCAAACCAACGGTATCCTGATCGACGAGGAATGGGCCAGGTTCCTCTCCAGGCACCGGTTTCTCGTAGGCGTGAGCCTAGATGGGCCGCGGGAGCTCCACGACTACTACCGGAGAGACCGCAGCGGCAGAGGGTCGTATGACAGGGTTATGAGGGGTATATCATATCTCAGGAGGTTCGGCGTCGAGTTCAACATACTGGTGCTGCTCAACGACCGCAACGTGAAGCGGCCGCGCGACCTATACAGGTTTCTGCTAGGCCAAGGCTTCCGGTATCTCCAGTTCATCCCATGCGTTGAAAAGGATCCTGGGAGCGGGGATATAGCGAGCTACTCTATAACGCCCGAGCAGTACGGCCGCTTTCTGTGCGAGCTGTTCGACGAGTGGACGCGTAAGGGGGTGCCTGACGTCTACATAAGGGATTTCGACGATATCCTGATAAGCTACGTGACCGGGGTAACGCCTAGCTGCGTCTTCAGCGAGGAATGTGGCAGATACGTGGTCGTGGAATATAACGGGGACGTCTACCCGTGCGACTTCTATGTTGAACCCGGCTGGCTTCTGGGGAACATAATGGAAAGGCCGCTCGACGAAATCCTTCAGACCGAGAAGTTCAGACGGTTCAGGTCTAGGAAGGCTAGGCTGGCCGAGAGGTGCAGGGGATGCAGGTGGCTACAGTACTGCCATGGGGGATGCCCCAGGCACTGGGAGATCACGGGCTTCAGCCATAACTACTTCTGTCCCTCCTACCAGATGTTCTTCAAGCACAGCCACGAGGGGTTCCTAAGGCTTAAACGCATCGTAGAACAGATGTATATGCTCGACAAGTATTAACAAGAACCGACTTACGTCGGCCCCAAGAAAAATTACGGTTATTCCAGGGGGAACGGGTCTAGCTCTCCTGGCTCGTAGGAGCGGGGCGGCGTGACGACGGCTCCCGGAGGCGGGGGCACGTATCCCTTATGGAGCAGGGGGTCGTTCGTCTCCTTCATCCATCTGTAGAGCTTTAGACGCATCTCCCTGAGCACGCCGCGGTATTCAGGGTCTCCAGCCAGGTTCCTTTTCTCAAGCGGGTCTGAAGCCAGGTCGAAAAGCATTTCCGCCGGGCGGGGCCTGTCGAAGTAGCCGAGCCTGCGGGCCACCTCCTTGGAGAGGCCCGGGTCCACGTTCGGGGGGAACCAGAAAGGCCTCCACTCGAAGCTCCGGATATACTTGT
>CAYSTQ010000085.1:0-3258 GCA_964433855.1 uncultured Thermoproteales archaeon | reverse complement strand
GTTAGTTCCACGAATATTTCCTCGTGCAGCCTGTCCGCCTCGCCCCTTACGAGGGGCAGCATGCTTCTGCCCTGGACCCCGGGGGGAACAGGTATGCCGCACAGGTCCAGGATGGTTGGCATAAAGTCTATGTTTGACAGCAGGGCGTCTATCCTTTTGCCGCCGGTGAAGCCCCCGGGCCCGCGCATCAGAAGGGCTATCTCTATCCCGGGGTCGAAGAGCGTGGCCTTGGCGCCTGGGAAGGCTATGCCGTGATCCGTGGTGTATATCAGCAGCGTGTTCTCCTCGAGGCCTGTCTCCTCCAGCGTCTCCAGGATATCACCCATTTTCTCATCTACCCTGCGCACAAGGATGTTGAGGCCTTCAACGTCTCTTCTCACGTCCGGGTCGTCGGGCAGGTAGGGTAGAGGCCGGGTTTTATCGACTGGGCCCTCGTAGGCTGGGAATGGCCTATGCGTCTCCGTGAACCCCGCCACGGCGAAGAAGGGCTCTCTAGGCTTTCCCCTGAGGAATTCCAGGAGTAGCGGCGTGACGTCGAGGCATGAACGGGTTTTACCCTGGAAAACCTTCTGGTACCCGAGGGAGTAGGGGTCGGGCGACTCGTGCTGGAAGCCGAACAGGTATGTCGAGTAGCCGTTCTCGGCCAGTATCGCCGGCAGCAGGGGCTCGCCCCTGTTAAGCCGGAATCCTCTATGGGTCAGCCCTATAAGCCCGTGGTTATGAGGGTATCTCCCGGTTAGGAAGCTTGCGCGGCTGGGGCTGCACTGGGGGGCGGTGCAGAAGAAGTTGGTGAACATGACGCCTTCCCTGGCGATCCTGTCCAGGTTAGGGGTCTCCACGCCCCGTCCGTAGCACCCCAGGTGACGGCCGGTGTCATGGGTTATAACCATGAGTACGTTGGGTTTTTCCATATAACGGGATTTCTTCTTCAAAAGATATAAAACTTCTTTCCAGCCCGAGGCGGACTACAGCGGTATTTTTTATATTTGTGGGTATCTACATGTGGTCTGCCGGAGAGTGAAGCTCTATGGACGAGGTTAGAGGCTGGGTTTGCGAGAAGCGGGTTGTCGGAGGCATAGTCTTCCTCGAGGTTGTCACGGGGCTGGACTTGACGCCGGTAACGGTTGTCGCCAAGAAGAGGGAGAGCCCTGACGCCTGGAGGGCCGCCCGGAAGGTTAGGACTGGTTCAGCCGTCCTGGCGCGGGGCGTGTTTAAGAAGGAGGCTGTTAGCCGTAAGGGCCGGGAGCTTGGGCTGGAGGAGCTGGTCGTGCTCGCGGAGCCTCTGGTGGAGAAGCCGCCGGTGGACTATAGCGGGAAGACCGGCGTGCTGCTGGACACGAGCATCGAGTACAGGTATTTGACGCTTAGGCTGCCCAGGTGGAGGGCTATCTACAGGATACGCGCCGAAGTCGTTGAGGCGGCTAGACGGTTCTTCAGGTCCAGGGGTTTCCTGGAGGTGCACACCCCCAAGATATGTGGCGCCGGGGCTGAAGGGGGAGCCACCCTTTTCACCATCGACTATTTCGGCCGTAAAGCCTTCCTGGCCCAGAGCCCTCAGCTGTATAAGCAGATGCTTATGGCCGGGGTTCCAAGGGTTTTCGAGATAACCCCGTATTTCCGGGCGGAGAAGTTCAGCACTGTTAGGCATCTGAACGAGAGCTGGGGCGTGGACGCGGAGATAGGGTTTATCGACGGGGTTGACGACGTGCTTAGGGTTTTAGAGGAGTTCATAGTCTACGTCTACGGTCACGTCAAGAAGAGCTGTAGAGGTGAGCTGGAGGCTCTCAGGGTGAGGCTGGAGGTGCCCAGGGCCCCGTTCAGAAGGCTGGACTACGGGGAGGCGCTGGAGATACTTAGGGGGGAGGGCTACGGGCTGAAGTGGGGTGACGACCTTGGCGCTGACGAGGAGGCCGTGCTCGGCAGGGTGCTCAGGGAGGAGGGGTGCAGCTTCTACTTTATAGTCGGCTACCCGTGGGAGGCTAAACCCTTCTACATCATGCGCGACGGGGACGCGAGCAGGGCTTTCGACCTGGACTGCGAGGGCATGGAGCTGGCATCCGGGGGCCAGAGGGAGCACCGCTACGGGGAGCTCGTTAAGAACATTGAGGAGAAGGGGTTGAGCCCTGAGGGCTTCGGCTTCTACCTGGAGGCGTTCAGACACGGCATGCCTCCGCACGGCGGCTTCGGGCTGGGGCTGGACAGGCTCCTTATGAAAATGCTTGGTCTGAGCAACATAAGGGAGGTTGTACTGTTCCCGAGAGACAGGCAGAGACTGGTGCCTTAAGGAAGAACTAAGCCTATAGAAGTGGTTATCCGTTAAAGCTTTGAAGAGGAAGGATGGAAAGGGGCCGGGGGAGACGTTAATGGCTAATATTGGGCCTAGAGGGGGCTCGGGAGACCTGTTTCCTACCGGCTGTGTCTTCTGATGAACCTCTCGATCCTATAGAAGGCCTCCTCCATGGTTTCCATGGGTGGCAGGAAGACCAGCCGTATATGGCCCTGGCCGTAGACGCCGAAACCTGATCCGTGCACCACTAGGACGTGCTCCTCCAAGAGTAGCTTCTCCGCGAACTCCCTGTCGCCCATGTTTAAGGCTTCAGGTAGCCGCGGGAACACGTAGAAGGCCCCCCTGGGCCTGGCGTGAACCAGCCCCATCTCCGCGAGCCTCCGGCAGGCGTAGTCCCTCCGCCTTTTAAGCTCCTGGACGAGCCTGTCGACGTGCTGCTGAGGGCCTTTTAGGGCCGCTATACCTGCCCGCTGAATAGGGGTGGCGGCCGAGAGCCTTGTCCTAGCCATGCCTACGAGGGCCTCTTTAAGCCTGTCGGCGCTGCCGACGGGGTCGTAGACGTAGAGATAGCCAAGCCTCCAGCCGGTCATCAGGTGGGCTTTAGAAAAGCCGTTGAAGCATATGACGGGGACGTCGCGGGCCAGAGCTGCGGCGCCGACCGCCTCACCCTCAAAGACTATCTGGTCGTAGATCTCGTCGGATATGACTACGAGCCCATGCTCAGCAGCTATGTCAAGGATCCCTTCAACAACCCTTCTCGGGTACACGGCGCCAGTCGGGTTGTTCGGGTTTATGACGACTATGGCCTTCGTCCTCCCAGTTAAACGCTTCCTTACATCGTCTAGGTCGGGGCTCCAGCCTCTCTGAGGGTCGCATCTGTAGCCTACCGGGACTGCCTCGTAGACCCTGGCGTGAGTTACGTAGAGAGGATACGTCGGGTCTGGCAGAAGGATCTCGTCCCCGGGGTTTAG
>CAYSTQ010000084.1:0-7519 GCA_964433855.1 uncultured Thermoproteales archaeon | reverse complement strand
TTCTTAGTGCCACGCGGCAGAGTGATCCCCTTTAAGCCGATCGATGAGGGCTTAGTATCTATACGGGCAGGTACGGGCGGCCGAGTTGAGGAGGCTCGTGAAGGCGAGGAGGTCATCGATCATTGGGAGGCGGAGTGCAGGAGTCTTTTAAGCTCACTTAAGGGGAAAGCCGTCGTGCTGGTGGTAGGCTCCGTGGACGTTGGTAAATCGAGCTTCTGCGCCTTCATCTCGAACATGGCACTAGCATCAGGGTTTAAAGTGGCTGTTATAGACGGGGACATCGGTCAGGCTGACGTCGGCCCACCTTCTTGCGTCTCCTTAGCCTATGTTGAGAAACGTATAGTGACGCTTAGGGGGCTGGAGCCAGCAGCAATGTTCTTTGTAGGCGCCGACACGCCTAGCGGGGTTAGCCACATGGTTGTCCTTTATCTCAGAATGCTGGTCGAGGAGGCTTTGGCATCTGGCCGCGACCTAGTAGTGGTCAACACCGATGGCTGGGTTCACGGCTACGGCGCGAAGGAGTATAAGATGACCCTTATAAGAGCTGTGAACCCCTCTGTGGTAGTGGCCCTGCAGAGGGGGTGTGAGGTCGAGCATATTGTGGGGCCGCTGAAGCATCACAGGGTCGTCAGGCTCAGGTCGCCGCCGGCTGCCAGGAGAAGAGGGTTTGAGGAAAGGAGAGGGTTAAGGGAGAGCGGATACTTCAGGTTTCTAACCGGTTCCAGCTCCAGGGCGCTTAACGCTGCTGAGACCCCGCTGCTGTACTCCTACCTGTGGAGCGGCTCTCCAATGAGCGGCGACAAGGTGTCTGTGATGGAGAAAATACTTGGCCGCCGAATAACCTACGCCGAATGCTCACGCGACCACGTCCTAGTTGTTACGGATCATAGCGGGGAGGTTACAGGTGAGCACATAGGGGCTATAAGGGCCCTTGCCGGCGGCGTAAGACTGGTTAAAATAAGGCATAAGGGTTTTGAGAAGGGTCTTTTAGTAGGCTTACTGGACGAGAAGGGGCGGTGCCTGGGTATAGGTGTTATAGAATCGATAGATTACTCCGGGAGAAAGCTGAGGGTTCTAACCAGGTATGACGGCCCCCTAAAATATGTGGCTCTCGGGAGGATAAAGCTTAACGATGAGTTTAAAGAAACAGATAAATTCCAGGGTATCCCACTTTAAGGAAGAATCTTCAGAGTGACTATGCTGCAGCCGCCAACTTTCAGGCTAGCTGAATCTGTGTTACGATCAAGTTCTCTAAGACTGTCCTCGTTAAGGTTTGCAAGCCATATCCTCCTAACTTTTCCCGCTGTCCTTAGCCTTAGGTCGACTGGTTCCTTGAACGGGTTGTAAAACCTTAGGATAGCCGTGTTCTCATCTTCAGCCTTCTTAAAAGCTGTGAAGACTACGCCGTGAGGCTCCACCGAGACGAATGAGAGAGCCGCTGGCAGGCACCCGACTTTTCGCGGTGACGTAAATATCGCCGTTAATGGGGCTACGAAGGCTATGCCTTGGCGATACGCGTTCTCCCAACCGCCAACATGGGGTATTACTGAGTACTTGAACTCGTAATCCCCTATCATCTGGGCGTCAGGGGTTGGAATGCTGGGGCCAGCGTTATAAGGTCTGGTGAGCAGGTCTGGCCTGGAGAGCCAGCCTACAGCCCGGATCAGGGTAACCAGTATAGCTGTTCCTTCTCCATCCTTCCTAGCCTCGTACTCGACAAGTCCTCTGTTGGCCACAGCTAGCCCAGCTACCCCGTCGTTAACGTTAACCCAGTGTTGCTGTGGACATGTTGTCTGCGGCCTCTGAACCCATCCCTCCCCGGACGGAATCTCCAAGCCCCGCTCTATAACGTAGAAGTGGGTGTGAGTATACGTCTTGTCAACCGTAAACCCTGACGGGAAGACTGCTCTTAACCGGTGATCCCTGCTTCTGTTAGATACTCTGGCCACGATGTCTATCCTAGGCACACCTGAGTAAATCATCACGTCGAAGACCACCGGGTTCTCCACAAGCCTACTGCTTCTAGCCCGCCTATCTTCAGTCAGACCATCGGGCAACTGCATGGTCAGCTTAACCCTGATACGAGCCCTCACAGGCCCCTTCTCCACAATCTCCACGTCCGCTCTCAGATTCCTGGACGTAAACACCCTATCCTCCCTCGGGGGAGAATAGTCGTATTCATCGCCAGCATCACCGCTGTCTTCAAGCAGGTTCAACCCTTTGTAAACGCGGCCTGTCCTCTTGTCAACGACCGTTAGGGAGCCACCCTCCTCAGGCACAGCTTTAACCTTAAAGAACTCATTCTCAACCCACCCTTCGTGCACGCTTATCCCGGATTCATAGATGGATTGCTCCCTGCTTTTGACAATCCTATATACCTTGTAGCCTAGCGGCGGCACGTCCCTGGCTATGAATGAAACCCTCCTATAGCCGCTCCATCTATAGCCAGGCTCCACGCTAAAGTCAAAATTAAACTTATCAGAGACGTAAGGGTCGTCCACACTATGTAGCTGATACGGGAGCTCCTCCCCATCGGGTCCAACTATCTTGAAGAAACCCTCGGTCTGGGCAACTACCGTCTCAACGATATCCGTTCTAGGCCAGAGCAGAGGGTTAAAAACAACTATGTAGCCTATCACGTCCTTGCCTGGAGGTAGATTTAGCCTGTCTAGGAGCCGCCGGACTGCGTCGTAAGCCACCATCTCAGCTATATGCCGGGCACTGGCGAGCCTAATCATGCACTCCCTGTGCACGTCGTCAACGCTGCATCCACAAATGCTGTCGTGTGGATGGGTTTGAAGAAGTAGTTTCCAGGCCTTCTCCAGGAATGAGGATGGATAGCCTCCATCCAACAGCCACGCTATTGTGGCCAGAGGCTCAGCCACCATGGTTAGGAACAGCTCAGCAGCCCTATTCTCCTGCTTGAGATAGCTCCTAGTTGACCAGACGCCGGTCAGTATCGGCTGGTATCTTCCACTCCTGAACTCGCCCTCATACGTCTTAAGCTGGTCTGCAATCTTTCTTAGCTCCTCCAGATAGTCCAGCAGCGTGCCATGCTCAACCTTAGCTTCCTTCTTTAATAATTCTTGGAGCTTCTCAAGTATGTCGGGGATCGTCTTCTGAGGCGGCTGATGATCGCAGCCGTTCATGGCGAGTATTATACCTGTCTTAGAATATGGTAGAATGCTTCTCTTCCAATCCTCGACCTTTTTCAGCATTTTCTCAGGCTCAGAGGGGAAGTTAACAGCGTTGCAGTAGCCTCTCCTGAGATGGGAAGCCAGGACCTCCGAGCCGTCAGGGGCCCTCCACCTGAATTCTACACCTAGTTCTTCGCCTTCGTCGCCCATTCCCCTCATGAAGAAAAAGCTGTCTATGCCGAAGCCTCTGAGTATCTGTGGAAGCTGGGCTGTATGGCCGAATATATCCGGGTAGTAGCCAGCCAGCATCACGCGGCCATGCCTGCGCGCTATCCTTATGCCGATGAGCAGATTCCTTACAAGCGACTCCTCGCCGACTATGAACTCGTCTGGCTGAATATAGCTTGGGCCAACAAGTATCCTGCCAGCCTCAATCCATTTTCTAAGCTCATGCTCCCTTTCAGGCCGTATCTCCAGATAATCCTCCAGGACACAGCTTTGGCCGTCAAGCATGAAGCTGTGGAACCTCGGGTCAGAGCGGAGTATGTCGAGCAACAGGTCTATCGATTTGACCAGCCTGTAGCGGAATCCCTGGAAAGGCAGGTACCACTCTCTGTCCCAATGCGTGTGCGACACGAACAGCAACCTGTATTTTTCGGGCAAGCCTTTCCACCGGAAGCTTTTAACCCTTAAAGGTTTTTAAGCTTAAAGGAATGGTTATGTTGCTCGTAATACTGGATTGTGACGGCACGCTGTGGGATCACCCGGATGTGTCATCCATGGAGCCGCCCTTCACTAGGGCTGGCGAAGATATGCTCATAGACAGCAGGTGTGAACAGCTCAAGCTTAACCCGGGCGTCAGAGAGTTCCTGAAACAGGCTAAGAGGCTAGGGGTCGCCTTAGCCGTTGCCAGTTGGAACGATCCCGGCAAGGTGGAGGCTGCTCTCAGAGGACTACAGCTCCATGCTTTCTTCGACATCGTAGTCGCTGAGCCACACCCGTTTAAAGACCAAATGGTTAGGGAAATCCTTTCAAGGATTAAGGCGGACCGTGTTGTGTATGTTGACGACTGGTGTGAGATGCTAGAGACTGTTAAAGGGAGTTTCCCATACGTGAAGGTTATTCATTACAGTGTAGAGGTTAAAGACTTTTATGAGCTAAAAAAACAGATCATTTAAGCTCGCTTCTGGTGAACACCATGTAGGCTGCCAAGAGCGGAAGGGCTATGAAGACCGCCATCACTAGGAACCCTATCATGTTCTGCTGAATGAATGTCTGCAGGGCTACGTCAACGCTCTTAGAGCTGAGCAGGTTTAACGCCGACATCGACATACGTACGAAATCGAAATTGATGGAGGCAACCATTATGTTCCTGCTTAAAGCGTTCAGCCGGCTGTAGTACTCCCTTAAAATCTTTGTCTCTGAGCGGCTCGGCTTGGATCCCGGCATGATCCTGATGTTCGGAGGCGGGCCAACGAATATCTGAGCTATAAACTGTGCGATAGCCTGCAGAACTATTCCGAGGAACACGAACACGACAACGCTGATTATTATGCTAGTGGAGGACTTCTTGGTTACGGCCGACGCCAATATTGAGATCGAGTAGTATGCCATAGCCAGCATCATGGCTAGAACCATCACCAGTAATAACCCTATTGCCTGCTCCCACGTCGGCGTGATCCCTAGAGTTGATATTGCTGCTCCGATAGCGATCAGCATGCTGACCGTGACCGAGAGAGCGGTGGCAGCGAAAGCCGCCAGGAACTTGCCGTTAAGCAGCTCGTCTCTGAACACTGGTTGGGCCAGCACCGTCCTCAGGGTTTCCCGCTCATACTCGCCAGATACAGCGTCGAAGCCGAGGGCTATTCCTATGAGCGGCGCTATGAATGAAAGCATGCTGACTATCGGCATCACAAGCGATATCATTGGGTTTATCCTGCCAGGGGACGGCATCAACGCATAGTTGGCTAGAGCTATCGAGAAGAATAGTAGGAAGGCGCCTATTATAGCTAGAAGCCTCTTGCCCGTAACCATATCCCTAAACTCCTTACTCATCACGACAAATATCTTATTCATTCCCACCAACCTCCTCTACAAAATGGTTAAACACCTCCTCTAGAGAGGGTAACCGCTCCTCAAACCTGCGCACAGGCCACCCGTTCTCCACCGCCAGCCTTAAAAGGTCGTTGGCCATGTCGCCCTTAGACTCGATGGATACCGTCAAGCCTTTAGCTTCCACTTTAACCACATCTTTAAGCGAGGAGACCGCCTTGCTGACGCCGCCGGTCTCCCTTTTAAACTCTAACACGTATATTCTCTTCTCGCCTAGCATTTTATGTTTAAGCTCCTCGACAGAGCCTTCAATAACTATCCTGCCTTTCACGATTATGGCAGCGTGATCGAAGAGCTGGGCGAGCTCCCTAAGTAAGTGTGTGGCGACGATTATCGTCCTGCCCTCCTTGGCCAGCATCTCGAGTAACTTCATGAATTCGCGTGCAGCCACCGGGTCAAGCCCAAGCGTCGGCTCGTCAAGCAGGAGAAGACGCGGATCCTTCAAAAGCGCCTGGGCTAGGCCAAGTCTCTGTTTCATACCTCTGGAGAAAGCCTTAACCTTCATGTCAGCAGCGTAGTCAAGATTAACCATCTCGAGAACACTATCTATACGTTTTTTAGCCTCTTCTCCCCGGATGTCGTTAAGCTTAGCTATGTACTCCAGGTTCTGCCTCGCCGTCATGTGCTCGTAGAAGCCGAATCCCTCGGGCAAGAGTCCTACCTGCCGCCTGATGTCCCTAGACTGCTTCACGACGTCTAAGCCGAGAACCCTTGCCTCTCCGGAGGTCGGTAGGGTGAGCCCTATAAGTATTGAGAGAAGCGTTGACTTGCCAGCGCCGTTAGGGCCGAAAAGGCCGAATATCGCCCCCTCTCTAACCCTAAGAGTTACGCCGTCAAGCGCCTTAACGGCCTGCTCACCGCTCCCATAGACTTTAACAAGATCTACGCATTCAACTGCATATTCCAAAAGGCTCACCTCCTTCCATACCTCCTGTAGACTACCAGTAGGACTATTACGGCGACGGCGAGCAGCGCATAGCCGAGATAGGCGGTTTCAGTACTCTGGTAGAGCGACACTCTTATAAACCTAGATTCGCTGTCAACCTGGTCTGAAACTATCACCAGCGTGACATAATAGTCCCCGGCGTTCATATCCCCCGAGGATATGACGGTTAGCTTGAAGGAAGCCGTGTCGCCGGGCTTGAGAGAAGGTATATAGTCTGGCTCTACGGTCACGTTCAGCCCGCTCGGCACAGATAATAGCTTAACCATGACACTAGTCAGCTCGCTAGCTCCACTGTTCTCTATGTCAAGCATGAACTCGGCTGTTCCGCCAACGGGCATCTCGAGGAGGAAGTTCTCAGTCTTATATTTTATCTCGTATTTACCAAGGATGTTTAGGGTCAGCGCGACATGGGCGACTACACTCCCCTCCCTGGCAAAGGTCAGATTGAACCCGATCGAGTGGGGCTCCTCCCCATACGGCACTTTAACTCTAAGGAACAGTTTTCTGGAGGCTTGGGGCGGCATATAGATGCTGGACAGCACGTTCCCCTTATTGTCCTGAATAGTATAGGTGTATCCTTCAGGAAGCCCCTCTACCCCTATATCGTACACGGCGTCCCCTGTCCCGATATTGCTCACTTCAAATTCATATGTGGCTGCAGAGCCAGAATAGGCATTCACGCTAGGGGTATCAAGGTTAACTGAAAGCACTGGCTCACCCTTTTCGACGGTGACCGTTAGTCTAATGCTGTCTGAAACCTTGCTGGATGAGGCTAACACGGTGAGCGGATACGTTCCGGTGGCCGCATCGCCAGGTATCTTCGCCACAACTTTTATCTTAGTAGAACCAGATGGGCGTAATGATACGGCGGTAACCCTTTCCCCGCTCTGACTAGTTAGATAAGCCGCCCAGTTCTCAGGATATATGAGTGACAGGTTCAGGTATATTGTTTCATCAAACGGGTTTCTAATATCCACGTTGAATATGGCTGTATCACCGGGAAGATAGGCCTTACCCGGGGTATCGCAGCTTAACAACAGACTATAAGGCCCCTCACGTACCGTAAGCTTAAACGATAAGGAGGCGTTAACGCCCTTGTCCGAAATGAAGGTTATGTTCACGAAGTATTCCCCGTAGGCGTTCGGCACAGCGGCCTCCAAGGTAAGGCCTCGCGACTCGCCTGGCGACAGGATGAACGACGTGATCTCCATCCCTGAAAGCTTTAGGTAGGCTTCAAGAGGGGCTGATATATTAACCGTACAGGTCATCACTGCATCGCCGAGATTCGCTATTGAGACAGGAATACTTATACGTCCCCCGGGAT
>CAYSTQ010000083.1:0-7617 GCA_964433855.1 uncultured Thermoproteales archaeon | reverse complement strand
TTCTCTGCTTGTTTTTCGAATCTTTAGATGCGTGTTTTGGAGAATATATTTATAGCTGGAGGGCTTCGAAAAACACCGAGGAAACAGATAAAAACAGCACCAGCAAAACAACCCCCAAACAACTAAGAAAGAATTGAAAGCTCTTGGTTGTTGTTCCATACATCGCATCCGACTATGAACACAAACAACTAAGAAAGAATTGAAAGGCCATTACGGCTGGCCAGAGGGCTGGCCAGGGGTTGGCCAGCAAACAACTAAGAAAGAATTGGAAGTGTTCTACCAATAGAACTGCCGTGTCTTTTATTCAAATGTTTCTAAGATCAGTACCCAGTCCTGTATTTTTGGTGGATTTGGCGGTTGCCATTCTCTGTTTTTGTCGGCATTTATTTTTCCTATCCAGTATTCTCTCCCTGTTCTAGGGTCGAAGTAGTATGCATTATATTCTGAGTCCAGTTCCTTTATCTTAGGCGGGCCGTGGCCGAAGTGTGGAGGTGAGAAGTAGATTACGCGTACCTCGCCGGGGATCCCGGCTGCATACGGCTTAAAGGGGTCCTCCACGGTCCAGTGGGGCTTAACCCACTCGGGATGTGGCTCGAAGAGCCACCATCTGTAGCGTTCCAGTAGCTTTTTGCCTAGGCCGACCTGTTTTGAGCCGGGTAGCCTGTATGCCTCGCTCCAGGGTGTGTCACCCCATGACTGGCCGTGCGGTGAGGGGCCGAAGGGCTGGGTCTCGGTGTTGACTTGCCATACGCCGTTCGCGCCGTAGGTGTAACCTGCGGCGCCGCTGAGTATGCTTGTCCAGAACATGAGCCTCTGCACGTCCTCCCAGCTTGAACCCATTATTCCCTCGTAGCAGACCTCGCCGACTATGACAGGCATTTTCGGCCTGCTTGCCCTGGACTCTGTTATCAGCCTGATTGTGTTGGGCAGGCTCCGTGCTCCGCTGTGCCCGGTCTGAAGCATGTCTAGGTCGATCACCGAGGGGTCGTCGACCATTCCACGGCCGGTGTCTGTGGGATGTATGGTGACTGGGTGGTGAGCAGGGTCGATCGAGCGTATGTAGCGGGCAACATTCGTCCACCGGGAGCGGGTTTTATACACGTACTTTTTCAGCTTCTCTACATCGCCCCTGACCTCTGAGAGGTAGTAGGGCATGACCGCCTCTCCGGCTACACACCAGACCACGGGGTAGGCCCAGTAACGGGCCACTATGTAGCGCCAGTGCTTCTTCATCACATCCTCTCCGGCGAAGTCGATATAGTAGCCCCATGCCCCCACTATGCATGGGACCAGCCCTCTCTGGATCAACCAGGCTATCCGTCTGTCAGCCATGTCGAAGTAGAGAGGGTTTACCCTGATGAACCCCTCGTCCCAGGGGAAGCCCGCCTCATTGACGCCTCTTGGGTCGAAAGGAGGCATGTCCGGATATAGGCCAGCCACTATCTGAATGACGGTGAAGCCCTTCCTAGCCCTGTCCTCCGCTAGTAGCTTGAAGCCGTGGGGCCATGAGAGCCGCTTTGTGAACCCCATCCACCACGTGTCGCCCAGCCAGAAGAACGGTGTGCCGTCGCGGTGTCTAAGGAACTTCTTTGATTCGTCAACTGTAAGCGGGCCGTGTCTGAACAGGGGGTTGCTGCCTCTGTAGGGAATGATTTCAACAGCTCCCTTCACGCCGTTAAGGTCTGGGTTTGACTTGTCGGAGCACACGGTGTAGAAGCTGTGTCTGCCGACCTGATGCGAGGCATAGCGTATCTTCCATAGGCCGCCGCCAGCCCAGAACCCTGGAACCACAAGCTCCTCTCCGTCCGGCGTCGTGAAAACGGCTGTCAGCTCAACCTCGTTGAACGGGTCCTTGTACCTCTTGTCTGTATAGAAAAGCCATTCGGCCGTATGGTTCTGGGGAACCTGCTTTACCCTAGAAACCATCTAGAAACACCACCATAACAGGCGCCTCCCTTAGACGATTTAAGCCTTTCGGCTAGTTGCGCGGCAGCGTTAGTGGTTAGAAGGGTGGACATGGAGGCGTTGGGACTTATTGCTTCGGGCTCTAGGGAGGAGGTATACGGCCCTCGGCTTGCACTTGAGATAAGCGTGGTTTAGGATCAGCGGCTGCCTGTCCGGGAACTTCATGTTTTCGGAAGAGTGAAGAGTGTTCTTCTTCAGTGTTTTTAGGAGCTTTAACGGTTATAAAACGGCTGATTAGCCGTGGTGATTAGTAGAAATGGGGAAGACACGCAGTAGCTTTTATAGCATGCTGCTGTCTTGTTCAGGTATGAGCTGGGTTAAGGAGTTTGCTGAGATAAGGTGCAGGAGGCCTAGCAAGTACGCTGGGCTTGAGGAGGACGTGATAAGCCTGGGCTTGGCGGAGTCTGATTTTGAGATGCCCAGGGAGGTTAAGGAGGCGATGATAAACGCCATAGTTGACGGAAGGTATCACTACGAGATGAACGGTGTTCCGGAGTTCCTTGAGGCGGCCAAGGATAAGCTGCGTAGGTTTAACGGTATTCCTGCCGAGGAGGACGAGGTGTTGCCGACCGTCGGGGGTATGAACGGCATATGGCTGGCCTACAAGGTTCTCCTGAGGCCAGGAGACCGCGTCATCGTTGTCACGCCTAACTATCCCCCGTTGATTAATCGCCCCAGGGATTTCCAGGCGGACGTGATTGAGGCCAGGGCTGGAGAGGACTGGCACCTGGATGTGGAGGGGATTGAGAAGCTCGTCTCCGATAAAGTTAAGGTGATCACTATCTGTAACCCTAATAACCCTACGGGAGCCGTGTATACGAGGGATGAGCTCGAGGAGTTGGCGGAGCTGGCCATTAGACACGGCCTCTACGTAGTATCCGACGAGCTATATGAGAACCTAACCTATGACGGGAGGAGGCATGTGAGCATAGCTTCGTTAGACGGCATGTTTGAGAGGACTATCACGATATTCGCCTTCACCAAGACCTACGGGATGTCGGGGCTGCGCATAGGCTACGTCGCCGCTGAGAGAGAGCTGGTGAAGCGGATGAGGGCTGTCAATGCAGGCGTGGTTATACATCCTGGGACTATTGAGCAGATAGGGGCGGCTGCAGCCCTAAGGAAGTGCAGCTACTATGTGGAGTCCCTGAGGAGCTACCTGGAGAAGGTTAGGGACAGGCTGGTGGAGAAGCTTAGTAGGGTTCCAGGGGTGGGGATACGGCCGCCTGAGGGGGCCTTGTTCGCCTTTCCGGATCTGAGCGCTTTCTTCGAGAGCGACGTTGCCGCCTGCGAGTATCTCAGGAAGGAGGCAAGGGTGCTTGTATATGGTGGGAGCGGCTTCGGCGCTGGGGGTGCCGGGCATGTACGAATGAACTTTTGCACCACTATGGAGATCATAGAGGAGGCGGGCAGTAGAATCGCCGGCTCGCTGCTGAAGCTGGGCGCGGGGGCACGTCAGGGGAAAGCTGTTTAGGTTGCTTAGGCGGTATCTCGTCTGCGGCGTTTACTTTATCTAAAGCTCTCTCAAGCACCCTAAGCGTTGAAGGCGTTTGAAAAAGGCGTCCTATGGTGTTGCTTGGGCGCTAGGGCTTGAGCCTCGCGGCACCCTGTACGTCGTCACGGCTTCTGCCGGGAAAGAAGCGTTATCCATAGGGGGAGGCTTTAAAGCTGCTGGACGGGCTTGTCCAGGGGGTTCGGGCTGTCTCTCGAAATCCGTCTGGAGCGAGAAGGAGACGAGCCGGGTGGGGATAACGGGATGCCTTTCTAAAAAAGTTTGGGATATGTTTTACTCCTCTACCTGTTCCCAGATCGGCTTCTGCAGCTTCTCCCTTTCTTCCCCGAGGACTATGGGTTTCACGCCCGCTATCCGGCAGAAGTACACGAGTTTCCTGACGTGGTTGCCGGGTATTCCGTGTATGTGGTTGGCGGGGAAGACGTTGGTGAACTCCTCGTAGCTGGCCTTGAGCTTGACGTACATGTGGGGCCAGGTTGGGTTGGTCTGGTCCCGCAGCTCTTTTTTCTCTTCCTCAGGCAGGTCGACGGAGTCGCCTCTGACTATCACCATGTAGAGCCTGTCGCCGTATAGGCCGAGCCTGGCGAACGTCATCTCGCCCGGGGCGGCGTCGAACTCGACGGATGCGCCGCCTTTCGGGAAATACATCTCTATGGCGGGGTGCAGGGTCACCTTGGACAGGTTCTCCCGTGGGTCGTAGCTCCGGGAGGCGTAGAAGCTCGCGTGGTTGCCGGAGTTCACGAAGAGCCAGAGGTCTTTCTCGGGGACGTAGAGCCTTACGTCGGCGAAGAGGATCGGGACGTTGCCTCCCACGTATTTGAGGATCTGCATGGTTAGGGCTCCGAGGGAGTCTGCCTCGGTGGAGCACACGTAGGGCTCCTTGGGGCCGTTCCAGTCATAGGGGTCGTTCATAAGCATCTCGGCCAGGTCGGTTATGCAGACGTGCTCGGTGAAGTCGCGCTGCCCCTTTATTCCGCAGAAGTCGAAGCCCCATTCCTCGTTCACCTTCCTCATGGCGAGGTAGAGCCTTATCTGCCGCTTCAGGGTTTCGGGGGTGAGCATCCTGCCGTCGTATCTTATCTCCCCTATTACCTCGTTAAGCCATCTGAAGCCCTTCTCTACCTCCTCCTCGTTCACCTTCTCCATCTCCTTTAGGAGCCAGAGCTGGTCTATCTGGTAGACCGTTACTCCGAAGGTTCTCTGTATCGGCACGAGGTGGAAGTACCCTGTCTCCATCCCCATGGAGTGTCCGCCGTACATGCCGTATACCTGGCCCCTGAGGGAGGCGTAGGCCTCGGCGGCCCTCACCCAGTCTATGATCTCCTCCTGTGTCGCCGGGTCTTCGAGGTCGCCTATTATCCTGTGGGTTCGGAGCCCGGCCTGCCTGAGCGCTCCGTCGGTTGCGAGAAGCCCGACGTTCCCGGGGTACAGCCCCTCGTTGTTCGAGACGTTTAGTACGGGCTTGTCCTTGCCGACTATGTTCACCAGGGGCCAGACGAGGTAGGGGTAGTCCCAGATGTAGTAGAGTATGATGAGCACGCCGACGTTCTCCCTGGAGAAGTATTCGCCGACCTCCTTAGAGTCCCTTATCGACGATATTACCTTTGGTGCTGTCACCACCTTGGGTTTAACGCCCCTGTAGCCCGTCTTCTCCTCGATTATCTCGGCGAGCCTGCGCACGTAGCCCATGCACTTGTCCTCTAGAAGCCTCATGACGGTTTTCCGCTCGTCCCCGAGCATGGCTATACCTATAGGTACAAGCCTCACCGCTAGCCCACCTCCAGTACTATACTGTTTTCTACAGCTATAAGTTTACGTCAAGCCCCTGAGCAGGCCTGTTCTTGCGCCTGTGCTCCGCGGGGGTCCGGGAAGGGGTTTACGGCATCTATACGTGGATCCACCGGGTTGCCGCGGCTAGTGAGGGGCTTGAGAACCTTTTTCCGTGTTGACGGCGCTATGGGAAGTAAACCTATATTTGTTAAGCTTCCCTTTTTAAGCCGGGGGCAGGTATGAGGTTTCTGGGGCTGGTTTTGCTGTTGGCTGTGGCTGCAGTGGCGGCCGTGGAGGCGGCGCCCACGTGGGAGGTGCCTTGGTGGGATGGGTCGTGGACGTATAGGGTTCCCGTAACGGTGGCTAACGTTGTGGATGCTGACTACGAGGGTTTCCCTATAGAGGTTGTCCTCAGCGACATACCTGCGGGCCACATGCTTTTCCCGTCTGAGGTAAGAGTGCTGTGGTTTAACGGGTCGGGCTGGGTGGCTGTGCCGAGCCAGGCCTACGGCGAGGAGCGTCATGGCGACGGCTCGATTAGAAGCGTGAGGGTTCTCTTCCTGGCGGATGTCCCGGCGGGCGGAAGCAGGACGTACTACGTGTATTACGGCAACCCTATGGCTGTTCCCGTGGAGTATAACAAGCAGTTCAGGTGGTGGACGAGGTCTGCTGGCCGCGACAAGTACCTGTACCTGGAGAACAGCCTGGTCAGGATAGGCGTCCGGAAAACGGGGATAGCCGGCATAGTCAGCGCCTGGGTTGTCGGGGGGAGCGGGGTTGACCTCATAGGGGATGGGACTGAGAGGCACTGGTTCTACTCGCATTTCTACGAGGGTAGCTGGCATGAAAACGGGGAGATCGTGGAAGACGGGCTTATTCCCGGCCCTGTGGCGCTGATATACAGGTACGTGGTGGACGACGGGGATGCTTTAAGGTATGAGACGTGGTTGTACATGTTTGCCGATAAAAACTTCGTTAAGGCCGTCGTTAGGGTTGAGCATGTCAAGGATAAGCCAGTGTTTAACGCGTCGTGGTGTAAGCCGTCGTTTGAATGCAGGATGATACAGTACAGCTACAACAGGGTGGAGAACGCCACGACCTATGTTCAGCTGTATTCGACCCAGCTTAGGGAGGGCGTGGCCATGGTGCTCGACAATAATCCGCCTTATGCTCCCTCAAGGATACGTTATGGGCCGTGGAAGGGCGGTGTGAGCATTGTCGGCGACTGGGGGCCGGGGGTGACGCTTCTCCCTAGGAGGTCCCTGTTGCTCTGCAGGTACCTTGTGGTTTACAGGGGCGGCGACCCCAGATACGTGGAGGCTGGGGATCTCGACAGGCTTGTGGCCTACCCGCCTATAATCGAGGTGGGGTCGGAGAAGGGGCTTCCCGGGGCTAGCTACGGCCTGGTGAAGATAGGGTTTGAGGAGGCTAGGGAGGTTGTTAGGGGCGGCGAGGCCAGGATTAAGCTGGCTATCAAGATCGAGAACAGGGGGCTTAGGCAGGGTAAGCCGCTGATGCTAAACGTTTACGTGTTTAATTCGACGTTTAGAGTGACAGGTCGGGCTGTGGATATGAAGGCTCCGAGCGGCGTGTTCACGAAAAAGATAGAGTTGCCGGTTAAGCCAGGGGAGTACATAGTCCGTGCGGTGGCCATGTATCCCGGGGGCTGGAGCAACCTGATCGAGGCGGCGGTGTCCCCTGAGGAAGCCGTTGAGGAAGGGGGTTTGCCGTATGCCCTGCTTGCTGCGGGCGGCCTAGCGGTTACCGTAGCCTTAGCGATAGCTATAGTGTTTCTGAGAAGGAGACGCTGACTGTTTGCATCAACTGGTCCAGGAAGCTTTTCGGCGTGTGTATGGCCTATTCTTCATGTCTGCGTGAATATTTAAATTCCTGTACGTTTTTTCTGTCTCTAGTCTAGGTGTCTTGAATGCTTAACTGGGCGTCCACCAAGAGGTATTTTTCACCTTGTCTAGCTGGCCTCGTTAGCGGTATCCTGATATCCATTATAAGCGTTGTCCATGGAGACATAGACACGTTCACCACTGTGATAGGCATGTACTCCGGCTTATCCGGATACAATTTAGTGCCCCTACTCCACGCGGTCGGCAGGGGCGTTTTCGCGGATCGGCTCGCCTACCTCCTGGCTACAAACCTAGTCTACGAGTGTCTGCTCGGCGTTACACTGCCCGGAATGCTTAACCTGGCCTTTCTGGCCCTATTAATTAAATACATGCTGCTGGGCGTGATTCTACCCCTAGTAGCCTTTTCCTCAGCCAGTCTTGCGGCAGCGATGATGCCTGTGGTCCTGCTGGAGGCCCTAGGCTTCTCCATGGCCGCCGCAGCTGGCGGGAGAGTAGTTGTTGCCTGGC
>CAYSTQ010000082.1:0-7621 GCA_964433855.1 uncultured Thermoproteales archaeon | reverse complement strand
AATCCCATTGAAAGACCAGTATGATTATACGGTTTTTCAGCTATGGGAACGGGCAGATCCCTCTACGTCTATACTCGTGTATAAATATTTATAAGAATGAGTTTAGTCATTAGATTCGGAGATGATCCGTGCTCGAATGGGGCTGCCCGCCCCAGGATGTGGGACGGGATTCCTCTTCCTTCTATATCAGCCTGACTAAGCCAAGTCCTTTCTAGAATTCACAACTGTGCCAGGCTCATAGCCGAGTGTACGGTACTGTACCGTACAGTACGGTACAGCCGAGAATATATAAGCGGAATCAGGAAAGAAGAAACTCTTTTTCAGAACTGGAGCCCCGGGCGGGCTTCGAACCCGCGACCTCCTGCTTACCAAGCAGGCGCTCCACCAGGCTGAGCTACCGGGGCTATTTCACCTTATGGGATTTTCAAATCTTAAATAAATATTTCTCTGATTAGAGCTGACCAAGTTTAACATTTATTTTTTAGCATTTTAGCCTTTGCCTTCAGTTAATAAGCAGTATTCATGGCTTATCCTGGCAAGATAAGAGTGTTTTAGAAATGGTGGACCGGGGGGGATTCGAACCCCCGACCTCCCGCATGCCAAGCGGACGCGCTTCCAGCTGCGCTACCGGCCCTCAGAATCTAGTTTCTTTAATGAGAGGGATTTAAGTTTTTTCTTAGACTATCCTGGCTCTCGTCAGCGTCTTCTTGTTCTGCCATGAGTATTTTCTCAGCTTCTTGGATCTGCCGAATCCGCAGGCGGCGCAGTAGTGTTTCCTAATGTTATAGGAGTGTCTCCCGCATCTACGGCATCTTATATGTGTCTTGCCGCGCCCCCTTTTACCGAAAGACGTTGTGCCCTTAACCATACGTTCTCACCTACTTGGGGACGGGGCTTACCAGTACTATGCTGTCTCCCCGTATTATTATTGCTCCGAGCTTACGCGTCTTATCGTTTCTTATTTCTTCTGCCTCTTCTAAGGCTATGTTCAGGTGTTGATCAAAGCTTTTCAGGATACCCCTTATCTCTCTTCCACCTTTCAGCCTGACCAGCACCATGGACCCGAGGGATTCGCTGAGCATGTTTGCTGCGCCTGGCATGCAACTCACCTTTCGATGCAGGCTATATGGTTGCTCCTCTATATTAAAATTTATGCATAAAGAGGTTTCCCGCCTGTTAGCTTGAGAGACGGATCCTCTTCAGCCTACTTATTATCCCCTCTAGGAACTCCACTGTTTCACTGTTATCGTATTCCTCCAGCATCTCCCCACATTTAGGGCATTGAAACATGTTAACTATAGCTTGGTCATAGTTCTGTTTCTCTCCGCATCTAGGGCATATGAAGAAGCCTGTCCCCTGCTCGTTCTCCAGTAGCTCGGTGAGCTTAGCTATAACCCTTCTCAGCCGCTGCTCGATGACCATCTCAGGGGGTTCATCCGTAACACGCCAGAAATAGATATACCACCCTATTTTCTCGTCTCTCGTCCTACGGTATCTCACTAGGTCGGAGTCGAAGAGCCTGTGAAGAGTCCTCCTAACGTGGTTTATTTGCATGTCTAGGGCTTTAGCTATCTGTTCATCGGTCATCTCACCTTCCTCCAGAAGCAACTTAACTATTCTTGCAGCGTCCTCGCCATGTACAAGCCTGCTAAGCTCCACCAGCACGGTTCTCCTATCCAGTGAAATGCTCATCTTCTAGCCGCACCACCCTCTTGCCTCGTGGTGAGGGAACTATCATTATTTTGGCATTTACGAATTTTCTATTTAACTCCTCGCCGTTAAAAAGTCTATCGAGGAAAACGGCGAGGGCGGCAACCTCGCTATGGGGTTGATTGCCTATAGCCACGTTAAAATCCGCCAGCTCGTATACCTCCCTAGGAACCTTTTCAGCACCGACCACGACCATGATATCCCTGTCGCATGCCTTTATCCTCTCTAAAACACTGGAATTTACGTTGAGGCCGTACATCGTTAGATGAACTACGACGCCACCATCCCTCTTCCATTCCTTCAAAGCCCTCCTCCACGAGTCGGTTTTAGCTATCTTAAATGGGCCGCCCCACCGTTCAACAACGTCGCGAAGATTTTCAAGTATTTTATCCTCGATCTCTCCAGCATATATTATGCCTGAGGCCCCGAAAGCCCGGGCCACAAGCCCAACATGAGTGCTTATACGGAGATCCCTACCGGGCCTATGTCCCAGCCGTAGCACCACGACTCTTCTATTGAAGCGCAACGCTTCCTCCCACCCTTGTTATTAAGCCTAGGTTTCTAAGTATCCACTCCTTTCTAGTCTCTAGAACCAGCTCTAGGGTTCCATTACTTACGTTTTTCCGCAGCACAACCGAGTTTTCAACTATCTTAACGGTTGCCCCGGCGCGGTCTACAGGCACCTTTATCACGGCTTTAACGTAGCCTGGCAGTCTCAAGACTATCCTTTCCTTAAGCTCATCAAGGTTCTCGCCGGTAAGCGCCGAGATAGCCACGGATTCATTAACGTAGCTGTCCATAACTGCTTTTTTAAGATTTAGATCTTCGGGGTTGTCGATGAGGTCCACCTTGTTCAGCACACCGAGTATATTAGGGCCTGCCGCACCGACCGTTTCCAGCGCCTGGTATGCGGCTGACAGCTTACGTCTAAACTCCGTTAGAGGCTCGGAGGCGTCAGCAATGAGCAGTATCAGGTCAGCCATGCCTATCTCCTCCAATGTCGTGTAGAAGGCGTCGACGAGCAGCGGCGGCAGGTCTTCGATAAACCCTATGGTATCGGATACGAGTATCTTCCGCCCATTTATAGCTGCGCGTCTGACGGTGGTTGACAGTGTTGCGAAGGGTTGTCCGTCAACGTATCCGGCCTCCCCTGTCAACCTGTTGAAAAGCGTGGTTTTACCGGCGCCCGTGTAGCCCGTTAAAGCCACCGTTGGAAGCCCTGCCGCCCTGCGTCTACGGACGCGTCTCTTTTTCTCAGCCCTTAATCTTTCAAGTTCTCGGTTTATCTTAGCTATACGGCTGACCACATGTCTATAGTAGGCATCGTATTCATACCTGCCCCCGCCCAGGAATCCTGCATACTCGGTTCTTTTAGAAAGACTTATTCTCTCCTTGGCAAACGCCAGCTCGCGTTTAAGCCTGGCTAGCTCTATCTGGAGCTTAGCCTCCCTGGAGCCAGCCCTGTTGCTGAATATCTCCAGTATAAGCTCGAACCTGTCCATGACGGCGACGCCGAGCTTTTTCATAAGGTTGTAGACCTGCTTAGGCTTAAGCTCGTTGTAGAATATTACTTTCTCAATCCTGTACTCGTCTACAAGTTTAGCGAGTTCCTCAAGCTTCCCCGGCCCTATCTGGTATCTTGAGTCGGGAGGTCTTACCTGCAAAAGTCTTATAACTGGACAGTATCCAGCTGCTGCCGCCAGCTCTGCCAGCTCAGAAAGCCTATCCCTCTCACCCGGTAACTTCCTCTGAACTATGGCAACTCTCAAATAGTTCTACACCCTCCTATTCTTTCTCCTCATCCCTCCTTTTAAGCTCAGCTATGTCGCCCAGGGTTAGCTCGAACCTGCTAGGCTCGGCGCCGCTCTCCCCGACTGAGGCGGCAACCTCCTCGACCAGAATTATCTTAAGGGCTCTTTCCAGCTTCCTAGCTAGGCTTAAGGAAGGTATTAGGCTTCCGGTCTCTATTCTACGTATAGTAGACTCCTTCTCCCCCACCATGCGCGCCAGTAGTTCACGTGTAAGCCCCATTGCCTCCCTAGCCTCACGTATTCTCTCAGGGAAATCGTCGATTATGTCATATTCAGGTTCAGGGGGCGTTAAACGGGGTTTAGGCCTGGGCCGCGGCGTAAAACTGGCTCTACGCCTAGCTGGCACGTATTCAGCCACCTCACCCCTGAACCGTGAGGCGCATCTCCCGCATACTATCAGGGTGGCTCTATCAGTAGTTATGGTGTAAGCACGGCCCCTAATAACCTCGCCACATATCTCACATCTCATGGAGGCTCGCCTATCCTTTTTAAACCAGTTTTACCCACAATGTTAAACATGACGAAGATAGATAAAAACCCTATGGATAAGCCGACACGGTTAGAGTTGCTAAGGATAAAGGCTGTGGCCGACTATCTCATGGGGAGGGGTGCAGGCGAGGCCCTGCTAGGCGGGGGAGAAGTCACCGTTACAAGATCCGCCAGCACGGGAAGAGTCAAGAACGTTTACGTAGACGGGGTAATGGTGGCCACGGTTAGAGCCTCTGACGGCTTTCTGTTGCCTAGTATTGAAGGCGCGCGGCGGCTCCTGGCTAAAGGAGTTGGTAGGAAGGTTGTCGTGCAGAGCGATGTAGCGGAGTATATAGCCTTTGGAAGAAACGTTTTCGCCAAGCACGTTGTGGCGGCAGACGATGATATAAGGGCAGGCGACGAGGTCATAGTCGTAGATGAAGGGAACAGGCTTCTCGCAGTGGGGAAGGCGAGGCTCAGCGGTCATGAGATGATGAGATTTAAACGAGGCATTGCTGTTAGGGTTAGACGCAGCATCGGCGGTCTTAAAAAGGCCGTCAGAGAGAGCTAACCTCCATCTCTAAACTATGAAACCTTAAATAAGTCTCCTAACGAATGGCTATCTAGAATCATCTCCAAAAGTGTAGTGAATATGGAGGATAAGTCGCTGATCGAAGATCTGCTGGAAAACAGCGCCATGTTCAAAGAGATAATGAGCATCGCTAAAAGATGCGATGAGATAGTTGAGGAGGCTCACCGTAAAGCTAAAGAGATCGTTAGAAAGGCTGAGAGAGAAGCTGAGAAACGGAGGCATGAAATACTAGCTCAGGCTAGGGTTGAGGCTGAGCGTGTGGTTCGGGAGGCTGAGCGTGAGGCTAGGGTTGAGGCTAGCCGTATAATTGAGGAGGCCCACCGTAAAGCCGAGGAACAGCGGAAACTAGCTAAAGAAAGGATTCCGAAGATCAGGAAGTACCTTGTTAAAATCACATTAGCTATAGAGGGGGGACTGGGACATGAGGGCGGAAACCCCGTTCGCTGAAAGGTTGCTTAAAGACGCTGAGCATGAGGCGGAGAAAGCGCTAGCTCAGGCTAGGGTTGAGGCTGAGCGTGTGGTTCGGGAGGCTGAGCGTGAGGCTAGGGTTGAGGCTAGCCGTATAATTGAGGAGGCCCACCGTAAAGCCGAGGAACAGCGGAAACGCTTAATCTCTGAGGCTCGCCGCAAAGCCCGACTGATAGTCTCCAAGGTTAAACGAGAGATTCTAGATCAGGTTTTCGAGGAGGCCTGGAGGGAATGTGTCAAAGCGTTGGAAGACGAAAAGCTTTTTAAGAAAACGTTGGCAGGCCTTCTTTTAGAAGCTGTGAAAAGGCTTAAAGGTGACAGTATCACCGTATGTTTCCCTAAGGACTTTAAAGACAGGGATAGTGTCACAGACATTGTTAAGGATTTAAAGAAGGTTTTTCCTAATAAGTCGTTTACCGTGGAATGGGGCTGTATAAAAACCGTTTGCGGCGCGTTGGTACGTACAGGGGATGGCAGGATATGGGTTGAGGCGACCCTTGAAACGCGTTATGAAGCTGTGAAGAGGATATCTGAAGCTATAATATCTAGAAGGTTGTTTAATGGTGAAGACGTGTAATGGGGTTCCTAAAACCTAAAGAGATGGCCATGATAAACATCTGGATGCATGAATCCGTAGTTAGTAGAGTAATAGAGTATTTCTCTACGAAGCCTTTAATACATGTGGTTGGATCGGGGGAGATTAAAGAGGAGGCCGAGCTCGCAGCGCGGTGTAGCGAGTATTTAGCTAAAGCCAGATGGCTCAAGAAAGCGTTAGGGGTTTCAGGCGATGGTGTCAGGATAACGCTCCCGTTAAACCCTAAAGCAGCGTTTAAGGAGCTGGCGGGCAAGCTGGACGAGATCTATAATGCTGCGGTCAAAATTCTTTACGAAATAGACTTTCTTAAACGCAGAGTTAAGGAAATAGTTCTCGAGGAGATACTTGTTGAACGCATGCGTGAAATCCTAGTCGAGGTTCCAGCAGATAAGCTAGAGGAGTTCGAGAAGCTGCTCAGCAGTGAAGCCTTCGCTGAAGCAGTAGTCTTTCACTTAACCAGGGTTGGCGAAATAGAGATATATCTAGTGGCTTACCCAGGGGAGGTTGAGGTAAACATATACAGTGCTCTGAGAAACGCTAGTCTAAACGTTTCAAGCGTCCCCCTCAGATCAGAAGAGCTTAAGAAAATACTGTTTCTAGAGGAAAAAGAGATCGAGGAGAGGCTTAGCCACGCTGAGGCTAAGCTGGCGCGTTTCTCTGAAGAATGGGCTCCTTTCATAATATCGGCTGAAGAGGCGTTTGAATGCTTGATGAACCGGCTGAAGATCCTAAGTATAACAAGCAAATTCAGGAGCTTAAGAGTTATAAGCGGCTGGGTTCCTAGAGACGAAATACCACGTATAAAACGTGACTTGACAAGTTCTGTTGGAAAACTAGTTGTCGTCGAGGAAATCGAAACGGGGGCGCCACCCCCGACCCTAGTCACTCCCCCTAAGACGCTGGTTCCCTTTCAGAAACTAGTAAACGCCTTCAGTATTCCTAGATACAACGAGGTCAACCCGGCCGCCTTCATCTGGCTAACCTTCCCCCTTTTCTTCGGGTTTATGTTCGGCGATGTCGGCCAGGGCTTACTGCTAATGCTGGCAGGCATCCTAAGCTACAAATATCTAAAGAATAGGAAAATGGGCGGCTTTGAGGAGTACTTCGTGGAGGGAGCATGGGTAATTATCTTCTGCGGCCTCGGCGCCGTGCTATTCGGCATTATCTATGGTAACTTCTTTGGCCCTGAGAGATTGGCGATTCTTGGTTTAAACGGAATCATACATGTGCTTGACTATCCGGAAGGCACGCTGAGGTTGCTTCTTGCTTCATTGTTGATAGGCGTGATCCATATAGCTTCCGGCCTTGTAATAGCCATCATCAACAATCTGACTAGAAAGGAGTACGTTGATTCTATAATGTACGCCGGATGGCTGGCTTTCTACATAGTTTTTACTTACCCAATAGTTTTAAAGGCTCTTTTCCCGAAATGGAGCATCGACATATCCTCCTTTATGACCCTGGATAATATAATTGTTTACCTGACACCATTCACCGTAGTGTTTCTAATCGAGGCCGCCTACCTTTTCCACAGCAGTAAAAGCATACGTAGAGTTATAAACGGCTTAGGCGAATACGCAATGTTCGTGCTAGAGGCGTCTTTACAGTCGCTGAGCCATACACTATCATACATGAGATTATGGGCGCTAAACATAGCTCATGACTCCTTAATGGTAGTCTTCATAACGTTGTCAGGGATGGCCTACCAGGTAACTCCTCTCGGAGCCCTACTCGTGGAATTCCTCGGAAATGCACTTGTTCTCTTACTAGAAAGCATAATCGCTTTCATGCATGTCCTTAGATTGCACTGGGTTGAATGGTTTATGAAATTCTACGAAGGAGGAGGCTATCTTTTCAAGCCATATTTCGAGGAAAGAAAATGGACGACGTTCTCCGATTCTATTCTAGCACTTGAATCCTCTACGGGTTTAAACTCTGCGAATATGGTAGAAAACCCTTAAATATGTACACCGAAGT
>CAYSTQ010000081.1:0-7645 GCA_964433855.1 uncultured Thermoproteales archaeon | reverse complement strand
GACCTTGCCGCCAGTGAGCTTAGCTAGGGCAACCGCTAGATTAACCGCCAAAACCGTTTTCCCCGTACCCCCCTTCCCTCCAGTCACCACGATAACTTTCATTTAAACCAGCCCTCCACAATGTAGTTGAGAACTTCTCTAGTAGCTTTAGCCGCCTTCGAATCCGGCCGGAACTCCAGCAGGGGCACCATAGATGAGTAAGACTTGATAACCGCGTCATCATAGGGTATTAAACCGGCAACCTCAACCTTTAGCCTCTTGCTTAGCGACCTGGCAAAGTTCGGGTTTAAGTCATACTTATTTACAACAGCAACAGCTTTAACCTTAAGGATCTCGGAAACCTTTAACAGCCTCTCAGCGCCTTTAACCGATTGAGGCGTCGGCTCAACTACAACCACTAGAAGATCCGAGCCAGCTATACTTGAGATAACCGGGCAACCTATACCGGGCGCTGCATCTATAACCCTGTATTTAGCGCCTTTGGACAAGGCCAGCTTGAAGGCTTTTTCCTTCAATACGTATACAAGCCGGCCACTGCTCCCCTGGCCCAGATCAAGATCCCCGGTAACCACCGGTATACCCATATTAGACTCAGCCGCGTATATGATCCCAGTATGCGTCTTCTCCAAGCCTATAGCCTCAACTGGACAAACAAGCGCGCATGTTCCTAACCCCTCGCATTTATCATAGTCTATTACGGGTCCATTACCACCCTTAAAGATCGCCCTATATTCACAGGCCTCTACACATCTCCAGCATCGAACACAGCTTTCTAAATCTATAATTGGCCTTAATGTTCCATAGAAATCCTCTTTCCAGAAAAGCTGCCTAGCGCCTCCAAGCGATACTAAAAGGTCTGGAGCCTCAACGTCGGCATCAGCCGCCACGACATCTCCAAACTCTTTCTTTAAATAAAAGGAAAGATTTGAGGCAAGAAAGGTTTTACCTGTACCTCCCTTACCGCTGGCTACCACTACTTCCATTACTAGGCCACCAGACCGAGCCTAGCTAGAGCGGTTCCCACAGTAATCCCTGGAGGAACGGTTTCAACCCTAACTCCGGCCTGGTTTAAAACCATTGATATGTTAGGACCAAGCCTCGGAGCCATTACCAGGCTTACCCCGGATGAGAGCAACCACTGACCTAAAGCTATACCGACCCCTCCAGCACCACCGGCGAAAAGGTTTTGAAGCGGCTGCACATTAACCACCTTACCATCCTTTACATCTACTATAACTATGAAAGGTGCACGTGCAAACCTATAAGAGATAGGCGCGTTAAGCCCTTGATCATTGTCGGCAGTAGCCGCTATTCTTAAAGTCCTGGGAGGCGGGGGAGGTAGAGGAGGCATACTGGCTCCGTAACCCCATCCACCCCTCATCCCTCTACCTCTACCCATGCCTCTACCACGTCCATAGCCAGCTCCGCCAGGTTGGTTAAACCACATGTAAACCACCTTTTTGTGCATATGCTAAATAATCAATATTCTATATAAGGTTTACCTGTACCAATTAATGAGCTAACACAGACCTATAAAAACCTCTGTCACTTAACCGTAGAAAAAGCAGGTCAAATACTTCTAGTTTAAAATCCCTATTGTAAAGCTTTACAAAGAGATAGCTAATCTTTAAATTTAACCTATCTCTTTGGAAGGGCTATGATAAAACTGGTAATATTCGACCTAGACGGAACGTTAATAGATAGTATGGATTTAGTCGTAGAAACCTTCAGGATAACAGCTGAAGCATTAGGGATCCCCATCGATCTTAGCAAGGTTAGGAAAAGCATAGGATTGCCTGGCCGTCAGATACTCGCCAGAGCTGTTCTAAAACCTATTAGCGAGAAGGAAACCGATGAATTTCTTAGACGCAGATCCGAGCTCCACAACAGGTTAATAGCTAAGATCAGGCTTTTCCCCGACACCATTTCTACACTTGAAAAGCTTAGGGAGAAAGGCTATCTGATAGCGATAGCCTCATCCAATAAGCGTAAAAGGCTTGAAAGAATACTTTCTGTTAAAAACCTCGACCAGTATGTTTCAGTAACCGTCTCATATGAAGATGTTGATAAACCTAAGCCCCACCCAGATATGGTGTTAAAAGCCGTTGAGCTGGCAGGCGTAAAAACTCAGGAAGCCATAATGGTGGGGGATACGGTCTACGATGTTGAGGCAGCCAAACGAGCAGGCGTAATTTCAGTTTTAATAGCCAGGGAACATAAACAGTCATTCAAAGAAGACTTCAGGGTTTCCAGCCTGGAAGATATACTAGATATACTAGAAAAACTGGATTGCTGAAAATCCCATGATTAAATCACAAGAAGTTAAAAATTTGGTTGATTTCCTTATCTCACTACAGAAACAATTTTTATTCCAAACACAATAATCTCTTTAAGCAGCAGTGCACAACCCTAAACCCATAGCCTTAGCCCATGAAGAACACGTAAACTAGCTAAAGTCTCTAAAGAGGAATAAAACAGTTTAAATCGGTGAACGGGCAGAAAAACCTTATCTTTCAAAACATAGGCGGTCGGAAGCCTATAAAAGAAGCAGGACCTGGCAAACGACGACAGAGAAGAAATATGCTACTACAAGCTGGTAAGCCAGAGTCAACAACGGGTATTTCCAGCTACCTGTTTCATGTCTAATAGCAACCAGGGTTGCTATACAAGGAGTGTAGAGGGTCATAAAGACCATATAGGATATGACGCCAGCTCCCGTTAACCCAGCATAATTCAGTGATTCACGGAGATCCCCAGATGGAGAAGCCAAGTTAAACACTACTAGGACAGCCTCTTTAGCCATTAGGCCGAAGATCAAGGCTACGGCAGCCAGCCAGGATCCGTCTCCCTGGACACCCATAAGGTTGAGCGCCGGAGCCGCCATGCCGCCCAATACTCCACTCCAACTTTTAGCTGCCAAATCAATGTTCTCTAAAGCTTCCTCGCCAAGCCATCCTCTAGGCCCGAAAAGCGTTAAGAACCACATAAGAACATTCAAGCCAGCTATAAGCGTCCCTGCCTTACGTAGAAAGTGCGCCGAGTTGCTCCAAGCATGCCAACCTATAACCCTAAGACTCGGCCAGTGATAAGGAGGTAACTCTAGAACCAGCTCACTGGCCTCAGCGCCGAAAACTCTTCTGCTGAACAACCTTAGGGACAGCGCCGAAATCAGAAAGCCCAGCCCGTATAGAGCCAAAACAACTAGGAGCTGAATAAACGGGGCTCCTCTGAAAGCCACCGTGGCGAAGGCTAGCATTACTATCAGCCGGGCCTGGCAGGGTATGAAGGCAGTGGCCATAGCTACCGACCTTCTCTCTCCTTCAGTTTCCATTATCCTGGAGCCGACGACACCTGGAACATTACACCCCATACTGAAGAGAAGCGGGACAATAGCTCTACCGTTCACGCCCAGTCTAGAAAGAAGCCTGTGGGCCTGATAGGCGAACCTAGCTAGTAGCCCTGTATCATCCAGGAAACCCGTTGCCAGGAATGACATAAGTATTAAAGGGAAGAAGGAGAGCACTATTCCCAGGCCTCCAAGCAACCCATCGCATAGAAGACTTACTACAGGGCCTGGAACACCAGCCGCCGTAAGGCCTGCTGAAGCTGTTGAAGAAAGTTGATCTACCGCCATGCCGAGAAGACCTGAAAGGCTGTAAGTCTCCAGAAGCTCAGCCGTCTCTTCAAAGCCTAGTTTTGTAAGAACCACGTTAAGCGGAAAACCCGTGTTAAACGTGAAGACCAATAGAAAAATAGCGGCGAAGGCAGCGGTAAGGGCAACAGGGCCTATCACCGGGTGCAGAAAAACATTGTCAAGCCTCTCAGTAGTAGTTACCCCAACAACTGCAGCTTTACTCACAACACCCTCTAACAAATGATGAACAGCATCATATCTCTTGGCAGGAAAAGCTACGTCGGGATCTAGCCCGACACGCTCCTTAACCTCCTTCCTGACCTTTTCAACAGCTTTAAATAGCTTATCAGCGGTTTTACCGCCAAGCTCCTTAACGGCCTGTAGAGCTATTTCTTGGTCTCCCTCCAGAAGCCTTACAAGGATCCATGGACACCTATACTTGTCTGGAAGCCTCATTTCGGCCACTATTTTACCTAGTTCAGAAACGTATTCTTCAAGCTCCCCATAATCTATGTTAAATCCTTTAGGCTTCAGTTTACCGGTACCAACCATCAGCAAATACTGGATAAGTTCCCTAAGCCCTCTTCTCTGTATGGCTGAAACCGCTACAACGGGAACTCCTAGCCTTCTCGACAGGAGCTTAACGTTAACATGGAAACCAGAGCTCTCCGCCTCGTCAAGCTTATTCAACGCTAAAACCACTCTGTTTGTAAGCTCAAGCACTTGAACCGCTAAATACAGGCTTTTCTCAAGCGATAACATATCGGCTATAACAAGCACCACATCATACCTGCCATTTATCAGAAAACGCCTAGAGACACGCTCCTCCTCGCTGACCCCCCTTAAACTGTAAGTCCCGGGAAGATCCACCAGCTCAAACACGTATCCGGAATACTTGAAGCTACCCTCCCATCTCTCCACGGTTTTACCAGGCCAGTTACCAACCTTGCTTTTCGATCCTGTCAACACGTTGAAAAGCGTGCTCTTGCCGACATTAGGGCTTCCAGCCACCGCTACAACTATCCTACCCTTCTTACCAGCGCCTACACATCTAGCCAGTGGACACGCTGAAGCATAGGGACAAGTCGTACATCCAGTTATAAGACCCCACCTCCTACCCTATTGGTTCAACCAATATCCTGGACGCAACCCCTCTGCCCAGCGCCAGCCTTATTCCTCTAACCTCCACTACGATCGGCCCAACATCGTTTTTCAAGACTCTAACCAAGACGCCTGGAGTTAAGCCCATGTCGGTGAGCCGCCGCATAAAGCCGTATCCACCGGTTAGGTAGACTACGCGGCCCGCCTGACCCGGCATAAGCTCGGCAAGCCGCATAACCCTGTTCAAACGCTCATCCCCCTTAAACAGCCTGGAAAATTAGGTTTACCTAACATTTATAAGTTTTACGGCATTCAACGAAGCACACCTGACAAAAGGCAGAAGATGAACAAAAGGAGTTCTAGCATAGAAAGATTTAAATTAAAGTTAGGCAAACCCTAATTTTGAGCTCCTATGCATCTTACAAGGAGAGAGCTTGAATACCTTAAAGCCCTAGCTGAACTCACGGAGAAGAACAGTAGAGCCAGGCTTAAAGACATAGCCGATAGATTAGGCGTAGAGCCTCCTTCAGCCCTAGAGGCCCTTAGGAGATTAGCTGGCAAGGATTTAGTGGATTACAAATATAGGAAGGGATACAGGCTAACAGAGAAAGGAGCTAAAGAGGCTGAAGCTCTCATCCGGAAACATAGGGTCTTAGAAACATATCTAGTTAGGGAGTTGGGGCTTCCGGTAGAAAAAGCCTGCCGCAAAGTCAGGGAGTTCGACGCATTTATACCATCCGACATAGTTGACAAGATGTGTAGCAAACTCGGACACCCGAGATGCTGCCCTCACGGAAGACCTATCCCTCCTGGAGAATGCCACGGGGGAGGTGGGGAAGATGCGTAGTATATTCCTAGTCATGTTCTTAGTTGTAGCATACACAACAACCTTAGCCAAACCGGCAGAGCGGCTTAAAGTAGTAGCTACAATCCCAGTCCTAGCTTCTATTGCCAAGGAGGTGGGAGGAGACTTAGTAGAGGTGAGATATCTAGTACCGCCTAGCAGCGATCCCCATCAGTTCACATTAACTCCTAAAGACGCGGAGCTTCTAGAGGAATGCGACCTCTTCATAGCCATCGGTAAGGAGCCCTTCTTAGACGCCATACCCAAGGACGTGGGGAGAATAAGGTTGACATGGGATGACTGGCTTAGTGCCGGAGTCTATGTGAAGAACGGGAATCCACACTATCTATGGCTATACCCCGATAATGCTGCTAGAGTAGCTGAGAAAATAAGCGAGGCTATGTGCCAGCTTGATCCGGTGAACGCCGAGTATTACATCTTTAGGCTAAAGACCTTCGAAAAAACAATTGAGCAGCTTAAGGAATGGATAGATAGATACGTGATTGTTTCAGGTGTTAAGAATGAGAGAGTGGTTCTTGCAGGAGCACACTTCGAGCCGCTAGCTGAGGCTATGAATCTTAAGGTAGTGGATGTATTGATAAAGGGGGAGGGGAAGCTACCTAGCGCCGAGGCGTTAAAGCAAGCGGAGGAAAAAGCCCTAAAGGAGAGGGCAAGGCTTATACTGGTTTTAGCGACGCAGAAGCTCGGGGATGAGGGACGTATAGCGGAGATGTTTGCTAAAGACACAGGTTTAACACCGGTGTACCTATATGGTGTACAGTTCAGCAGTTACGACACATACACTGAATATATTAAATACACTGTTGCCAGCATATGTGCCGCAGCCCAGTCATCCAACGTTAAATCAATAGTGAGCCGCGGCGTATCTTACGAGACCTGCGCCATGATAGCTGGCGTCCTTGCACTGGTAATACTTGTCGAGACCCTGGTGGTGGTTAAAAGATGAAGCCCATGCTTAACTTAGAAGACGTAACTGTGATCCTGGACGGCCGCGTAATCCTAGACAGGATAACATTCAGAGTAGACGCCCCGTCTTTTCTAGCGATCATAGGACCTAACGGAGCTGGTAAAACCACGCTTTTAAAAACCATTCTAGGCATAGTGAAGCCTGTTAAAGGCCGTGTAGAGATCCTAGGTATAGATGTCTTGAGGAAACCGTGGAGTGTGCGTAGACTAGTTGGCTATGTTCCCCAGGGAGGAAGAATCGACAAGACCGTCCCGATACTGGTCAAAGACGTAGTGCTTATGGGAAGATCTGTGAAAAGAGGCGTTGGCAGACGGCTTACCAGCAAGGACATAGAGGCGGCCAAGAAGGCCTTAGACCAGGTTGGTTTACTTCACCTATGGGATGAACCTTTTCAGCATCTTTCAGGAGGCCAACAACAGAGAGTTCTAATAGCCCGCGCATTTGCCGCCGACCCTAGATTACTAGTGTTAGACGAACCCCTCGTAGGCGTCGACGCAACTTCTCAGGAGAAGATACTTGAAATACTGCAGCACGCCGTTAAAAACGGTGTTGGAGTAGTCATGGTTACGCATGACATAAACCCAGTCATGGACATAGCCGATCACGTGCTCCTACTTAATAGAAAGGTTATCGGCTTCGGCAAACCTTCAGAGCAGGCCGAGCCAGAACTGTTAAGCGCCACGTATGGAAGACCTGTTGAAGTAATACGGATGGGGGGCACATGCTATATCTTTACGGGTGAAAGCCATGCCTGACCCGTTAGCACTGCTTCTCTCGCCTTTTATGTTAAGAGCTCTTATAGCATCAGTTATAACAGCCGTCATGTCGGCAATCATAGGCTCCTTCACAGTCGTCAGAGGGTTATCAACCATGGGGGCTGCCGTAGCTCACGCCAGCCTAGCAGGAGCTTTACTAGCCTTCGTCTTAGGCCTAAACCCCCTGCTCGGAGCAGCTATTTTAAGCATAATGTTTGCCGTCGCTGCCGCCTATGCTGGAGAGAGATCTTCAGGCCGTATAGACGTAATGCTGGGCGTAGTGTTCGGCTTCTCAGCCGCTCTAGCAGCCTTCGCACTGTCGC
>CAYSTQ010000080.1:0-7666 GCA_964433855.1 uncultured Thermoproteales archaeon | reverse complement strand
ACTCCATGGTGCTGAAGACCGAGCATGGGGTTTCTATGGGGTTAAGGCCTCGCTTCTCGACAACCTTCTCGTCGTCGCTGATGTGCCTCTGCCCGTTGAAGAGATTCAAAAACGGTTTCCAGGGCGAAGCGTGAGGGAGGTTGCTCAGACGCTCTGTCTCAGATACATGGTGGCTAAGGAGATGTACTCTATCTTAAACGGCTTAGGCGTTATCAGAGTTCTTCCGGAGCTTTGTGAGGATAGGCGTAGAGTTGAGATGATAGGCTCGCACGGCCGCGCCGTCTTTTCAGCTGTGGTGAGGGAGAAATCCGAGGGATACCTGGTCGGTTACAGGGCTATTCTAAAACACAGAGGGGCTGGGGTTTTCGGCGTTAAGGGGTTTGCCGTTTTTTCACGTAGAAACCGTACTGAGGTTGTGCGGGTAAGGCTTACAGGGAGCTTTGACGAGGCTTTAAAGGAGCTGCGCGCCTCAGGCAGGATGTTTAGAGAAGTTCTGACCGGGTTTACTTAGGCTGGCATGTAGGTTGGGTTTTCATCTGTCGCTATCTTCTGGCACGCCTTAATCCTGTCTAGGACGTACTTAGGCAATGCGAACATAGCATTATGTATGCTCCAGCTGTAGAACCTCATCTCTCCTTTAACGTCGCTTATCCTTCTTTTAAAGGTTTCAAAGTCTATCGTTGAAGGATCAGCACCGCTAGAGGCGAGGACGAAACCCCAGGTTGAGCCGAAGCTGGGAACGTAGACATGGTAAGCCTTGACCATGGGGAAAACGGAGGCCATAGTCCTGTATATGGTGGCAAAAGTGTCTAGGCTGTAGTACGTGGAGGTCGCCTGGGTGACTACCACGCCGCCGGCCGCCAGCCGTCTGCTGACAGCCGTGTAGAACTCCCTCGTATACAGGAGAACGGACGGTGTTCCGGGAACGGGATCCGTTAAATCCAGTATTATGACGTCAAACTCCTCATCACACCTTTCCATAAATCTACGGCCGTCGGAGAACAAGATGCGGGACCGCGGATCCTCGAAGGCCCCCTGACTCCACTCGGGAAGATACTTTCTGCAGAGCGAGACCAGTTCCTCGTCCAGGTCTATCATCAAGGCTTTCTCGACACATCTATGCCTTAATACCTCCCTCAAAGTGGCCCCCTCCCCTCCCCCAACTATGGCTACTTTGGCCGGGCGGCTACATGCCATCATGGCTGGATGGACCAGGGCTTCATGATATATCCATTCATCGGCTTCGCTTGACTGGAGCTTCCCGTCGAGGAGAAGGCACTTACCGTATTGATGCGTTACTACTATGTCGACGTTCTGATACTTTGTTCTACCCGAGTAAACATATTCCTTTACAGCTATCATATGCGCCTTGAAGGGCGTCTGCCACTCTATGAACCAACGCCACCAGGCCAGCTCCTCAGACATGACACCACCCATTGTTTTACTGGCTTTTTGAAGCGTCTATTCTCAGGGTTATTAATTTATGCCCCCGGTAGAAAAATCGGGAAAACAGGTATGTGGTAGCGCTTATATCGTTTAACAGTCTGTATTCACCGGTGGGGAAAATGAGGAGGATAATCGGCGGATTGGACTACCTGCCTTACCTAAGGAATTGCGTCACTAAAAGGGAGTCGAGCTGGGATAGGACAGGCGGGAACAGAGACTACATAACGGTTGAACCGGGTGACACGGCGACTCTAGCCAAGATAAAGGGGCCCGGCGCCATAAGGCATATATGGGTCACCATAGCGTGCCAGGACAAGTATTATCTCAGGAAGATTCTGCTTCGCGCCTACTGGGACGGCGAGAATAGGCCCAGCATAGACTCCCCTATAGGGGACTTCTTCGGAATAGGGCACGGAGTGGCTAAACACTTCATATCGCTGCCGCTGACGATGACCTGCGACAGGGGGTTTAACACGTATTTCCCCATGCCCTTCAACGACTCTGCTGAGGTAGAGGTTGTAAACGAATGCGACGTCCCAATAAGGGCGTTTTACTACCATATAGACTACGAGCTGTACGACAAGCTGGACGACAACATAGCTTACTTCCACGCGAAATGGCGGAGAGAGCTCGTTAAACCTTCAAAGACCAGTGTCAACCTTGACGGAAAAGATAACTATCTCATACTCTACGCCGAGGGACGTGGACATTACGTTGGCTGCGTAATGAGCGTTCACGGCCTCAGGCCTGGCTGGTGGGGCGAGGGGGACGACATGATCTTCGTGGACGGCGAGAAGTGGCCGCCGTCGCTGCACGGCACGGGAACCGAGGACTACTTTAACGCGGCCTGGGGCTTTAACAGAGAGTTTTACGGTCCATACCACGGCTTCCCGTTAAAAGGGCCTGAGAACTGGACAGGGTACCACTCCATGTACAGGTTCCACATTCAGGACCCTATAGTGTTCAGGAAGTCTATAAGGGTCACTATAGAACACGGTCATGCGAACGACCGGGGAGACGATATATCCAGTGTAGCGTACTGGTACCAGGTTGAGCCACACGTAGAGTTCGCACCCATGCCGCCAGCCGAGAAAAGAATACCGCTCCCGCCGCCTAAGCCAGCAGATATCCTAAGAGACATAATGGCGGAGATAAGGGAGGCCGATATAACGCCCCAGGAAGGGGTTAAGTACCTGTACTGGCTGGTGGAGCTGGCTGGCCCATTTTCGCTAAGGCGAACTGGCCACAAGCTGATAGAATATGTAGCTAGAGAGAAAGGCGGAGAGGAGGCTAAGAAGATCCTGCTTAGCCTCTATGAGGAAGCCCTTAAAGCTCTCGGCGGGTAGTGGAGCTGTGGAGATTGAGGTCTTTAGGAATTCTGATGTTAAAAGGGTTATTGTAGCCGTCCCTAGAGGGCATAAACACTGTAGAATTGTTTTGGAAACCATGAATGGCCGCATAATGGTTTTCCAAGAGGCCACTGTAGCGAATATGGTTAGGGCTTTCATAACCGTTTTAACGCATCCTGAAAGGCGGGCTGTTGAACTTGTCCAGAGAAAGGTTGAAAGCGGCAAGGAGGGCTATGCTGAATACCAGCTTGTGGAGACCTGCAAGGAGGATGACAAGGTGGTTGAGGAGCTTTCAAGGATGCTAGGAGAAAAAATTTCGAGCTGATCTTTTACGTTTTTAAAAGTTTATTAATCATAAGAAACATTTAAATTTTTACATATTATCAGTTTTATTATTTAGTAAAATTTTCGGAAACATATATATTGACGCCTCCTTCTGTATACTCGGCATTATGTCGACTCGGGGGATAATATAATGACCTTAACTCAAAACACAGGTTTAGTGGAAAGCCTGGTTAAGGCTAACCGGGGCTATATAATAGGTGTTCTACAGGGGATACAAAAGGCTTACGGTTATCTTCCCAGAGGTGAACTCGAAGCATTTTCCAGGGCCTCCGGGATACCGTTGAGCAGGATATACAGCGTAGCGACATTCTATCACCAGTTCAGGCTTGACCCTCCTGGCCGCGTCACCATATGGGTCTGCATGGGAACGGCCTGTCACCTGAGAGGCAACGCTGAAAACTACGAGTACCTAAGAAACCTGCTTAAGATACCGCCCGGCGGCACTACGAGCAGAGACGGGCTCTTCACCGTCGAGAAAGCCAGGTGTTTTGGGTGCTGCAGCCTAGCCCCCGTGGTCAAGATAGGTGATAAGCTTATCGGAAATGCTGATCCTAAGAAGCTCGCCAGGATAATAGCCCAGATAAGGAAGGAGCTACTAGCGGAGGCTAGGACGCCCGACAGGAGGGGGAGACGTGAAGGTTGAATGGAGCCTCATGGATAAATGCTGCAGTAAATGTACGCACACGCCCGAGAACCCCTGTAAGAACTATGTTACATGTAGGGTTAACGGCCCCCTCTGTCACGACGACCCGGAATGCAGGGAGAGGAGGAGATCTAGGCTGGAAAGACTGCGGTATGGCTCTAAAGGCTTGAGAATAAACGTCGGCACCAGTAGCTGCGGTCTGGCAGCTGGCGCCGACGAAACCCTCCGGGCTATAAAGAGATACCTGTCCCAAAACGGGATTGAGGCCGAGGTAGTCCCCGTGGGCTGCATGGGGCTCTGCTACATGGAGCCTATAGTGGAGATGGTCGGTAGGGGAATGCCGTCCGCCATCTACGGCCATGTTACCCCGGATCGGGTTAAGGCTATCATTGACAGCTATGTAAACGGAGATGTCAGCCTCGCCTACGCTCTCCGAGAGAGGACTGGTAAGGCTAGAGGTGAGGAGAAAGTTCCGCTTTTAGAAGAACTAGATGTTTGGCGGCACCAGGTGAAGTGGGTCTCTAGAAACTGCGGCTTGATAAACCCCGAGTCAATAGAAGAATACATCGCCAGAGGAGGATATAGGGGGCTGGAAAAAGCCCTTTCAATGAGCCCAGAGGAAGTAATAGAGAATATTAAGAAGTCCGGGCTCAGGGGTAGGGGCGGCGCCGGCTTTCCGACGTGGCTTAAATGGAAGATATGCCGTGACCAGCCGGGCGACGAGAAGTACATGATATGCAATGCCGATGAAGGAGATCCCGGCGCTTTCATGAATAGGATGCTGGCCGAGTCTGATCCCCACAGGGTCATAGAGGGGCTTATAATAGGGGGCTATGCTATAGGGGCGAACCATGGAATAGTCTTCGTAAGGGCTGAGAAGCCGCTGATGGCGGACAGGCTTCAGCAGGCAGCTGAGGCTGCGAGAAGATACGGGCTTCTCGGGGACAACATCCTGGGTTCAGGCTTCAGCTTCGATGTGAGGGTGATAAGGAGCGCTGGAGCCTTCGTCTGCGGTGAGGAGACGGCGATGCTGGCAGCCATCGAAGGCAGGCGCGCCACGCCTCGTCAGCGGCCGCCTTACCCGGCCACGAAGGGGCTATGGGGTAAGCCGACTACTATAAACAATGTGGAGACGCTCGCACACGTAGCGACCATTATGGCGGATGGTTGGGAGGAATTCGCCAAATACGGCACGGAGCGCACGAAGGGTACTAAGATATTCTGCGTAACCGGTGGCGTTAAAAGGACCGGGGCGTTTGAGGTGCCAATAGGCACCACCATAAGAACTCTAGTGTATAACATCGCTGGCGGACCTCGTGAAGGCAGGAGGATAAAGGCTGTGCAAATAGGCGGCCCCTCGGGCGGCTGTCTTCCAGAGGAGAAGTTCGACTTACCAATAGATTACGAGACTCTGCAGGGGGCCGGCGCTATAATGGGGTCCGGCGGCCTAGTCGTCATCGATGATGGCAACTGTATTGTTGACACGGCTAGGTACTTCACCTCGTTCACGTTGGCCGAGTCCTGCGGGAAGTGCCTGCCCTGTAGAACTGGAACTAAGATCCTCTACGATACGTTAACCAGAATAGTTGAGGGAGAAGGATCCTACAGAGACTTGGAGATTTTGGAAGACGTTGGAAAGACCATGAAGGATGCCTCACTTTGCGCGCTTGGTGGAACTGCCCCGAACCCCGTTCTTTCAACCCTTAGGTATTTCAGAGACGAGTATGAGGCTCATATAAGGGATAAAAGATGCCCGGCCAAGGTCTGTGTCAAGCTTGTTAACTATTTTATTGTACCGGATAAATGCGTGGGATGCGGGCTATGCGCTAGGAACTGTCCCGCTGGCGCTATCCTGAGAACCACAGATAGGAAATATTTTGTCGATCAGTCCCGCTGTGTCAAATGCGGGACGTGCTTCATAGTTTGTCCGAATAACGCTGTCGAGAAGAGGTGAACCCATATTATAGTTAAGATTAACGGGGTAGAGGTTGAGGCTAAAGAAGGGGAAACGATACTCCAGGTAGCTAGACGTATCGGAGTGTATATACCGACCCTCTGTTATTTTGAAGGAGTTTTCAACGACGCCACATGTAGAGTATGTATAGTGGAGCTGGGCAACGGGAAAATAGTCCCAGCCTGCGCATACCCGGTTTCGAACGGATTAGAAGTGTATACTGACACCGAGAGGGTGAGAAGAGACCGCAGGATGATTCTCGAGCTACTGCTTGCAATGCACAAGATAAAGTGCCAGTCTTGTCCACGTAAGGGCGGTAACTGCAGGCTAGTGGAGCTATGCAATGAGTATGGTGTTGAGGGGATACCCGTTTGCGCTGAATGCCCGCTTAGCGGCCAGGACTGTCTGCTGGCTCGAGGAGAGGTCTGCCTAGGGCCGATAACGATGGCTGGCTGTAACGCTGCATGCACGCGGGAGAGGAGAGGCTGCGAGGGATGCCGTGGACCTATAACAAGGCCTGACGTGTTGGAGGAGGCTTTCCGGACTTATGAAAAGCACGGTATAGGTATAGATAAGGTGTTGGACGAGTTCGGCAAATACTGTTCCTCCTTCCCCGCATATGATGAAGTAGTTAAGATCTTGAAGGGGTATGCGGATGAGAGTAGATGTTAGTGAGATTTCAAGAACTGTGGGACATATAAATCTAGACGTGGAGGTTAGAGATGACGGTGTAGACGCCAGGCTAAGCGTTCTCAACGACCCAAGATTCATTGAAGCGCTAACGATGGGACGAGAATACTTTAGGGTGCCGGAGATAACCTCCCGGATATGCGGGCCCTGCAGCATAAGCCATACTATAGCCCCTATAACGGCGTTGGAGAAAGCTATGGGTGTGGAAGTCTCTGATGACGTGAAGCTCCTACGTGAAACAGCCGTCCTCTGCGAAATCGTTGAAAACCATATCGTCCATCTATATGTTTTAACGCTTCCAGACTACATGGGTTATAAAAACACGGTTGAGCTGGCGAGAAATCATCCGGAGGTCTTGAAAAGGGCGTTAACCTTAAAGGCCACGGTGACGCGGGCGGCTGAGGCGTTAACGGGAAGATTGGTTCACCCGAATGCCTGCGTGGTAGGAGGGTTCACAAGGGTTCCCAGTAAGGGCAGGCTTGAAAAAATACAAGGAGAGCTTAAGGGCCTGATAGAGCATGCTGTTGAGACAGCCGATCTATTCATGAACCTGGAATACCCCGAGTTAACGGTTGACGGCGATATGTGGTCCGCCGTTTACGGAGGCTATGCTTTCATCGGAGACAAGCTCATGTTCTCCGACGAGAATATAGTTAGTTCTTTAGACTACAATAAAGTGCTCAGCGAGCAAAACGTGTCATATTCCACGTCTAAAAAGGTGACGGCGCACGGTCTCCCGGTATATGTAGGCGCTAGGGCTAGGCTAAACCTAAGATGGCGCGATCTCTCAGACCTTGCGAAAGAATACGTGAAAGAGCTGAGGTTACCGTTGAGGAATCCGTATGATAACGTGAGGGCTCAGGCGGTAGAGGTCGTCCACTGTCTCGAGAAAGCCGTTGAAAACCTCGATTATTTAATCGATGCTGCTGCAAGAGGTATTAAGGCCCTGACTAAGGTAGAGGCTAGGAAAGGTGAAGGCGTGGGAGTTAAGGAGGCCCCGCGAGGCATCCTTATACATCACTACAGGGTTAGCGAGGCTGGGATTATAACTCATGCTAACATAATAACTCCTACCACGATCAATTCAGGACATGTTGAAATAGCCGCTAAGCGGCTCGTGGAGATTTACCGTGAGGAAGGAGCCGGTGTTGAAAGGCTTAGGTTTGACCTAGAACGTCTTGTAAGGGCATACGATCCTTGTCTCGGGTGTGCAACCCATACTATTAAGATAAGTATTAG
>CAYSTQ010000079.1:0-7724 GCA_964433855.1 uncultured Thermoproteales archaeon | reverse complement strand
GATTTTAATCACGTCCCCGGAAACTATTTCCGGGCACCGTATGAGCTTCTAGATGACTTGCAACATATATTGGTGCATTAACACGTAAAGCAATAGCTATCGAATCAGACGGCCGGGCATCTATATGGACCTTTTTCATAGAGTTAAATTCGTCAACCAAGAATATCGTAGCCGTAAATAAATCTCCCACGACGGCATCTATTGTAACCTTTTCCACAGTTATTCCTAAAGTTTCAAGCATTTGAACAATTAAATCATGAGTTAGCGGTCGTCTTGGCTTGAAGTTCTCTAACGCCATCTGTATTGACATAGCTTCATTTTCTCCTATAAATATAGGCAGGATTTTATCTTCCCATTCTTTACAACTTAAAAGTACAGTATAAAGTTCCTCTTTTCCTACAGCAACGCGATAAACTCCGTATACCTCTGCTCTAAAGTATTTTTCCATTAATGTTTTCCACCATTGATCCCTATTTCCGGTCTATATTTTATCAGGCTAAGCTATAAGTTTTTAGCGGAAAAGTATAGCGGACAGAAGTTTAGCTATAAGCCGCGGATTAGATAAAAATTTCATAAATAATTTCCCCTGGAAATCCATGTCCCCAAATCTTTTAATTTCATAAATTCCATGCTCCTTAATAATTTTTAATATATAATCTATTTTATCATCAGAAAGTTTATCTATAAAATATCTAACTTTTTTCATAATATATAAATCTTTCCAAAGGAACTCTCTCCAAGATTTCTCATATTTATCTAGTTTAGGAGAAGGGCTCGATATCTCTTCAGCTACAACAGCACCAGCTACCATAGCTGAAAAACAACCAGTCACTATACCCCCGCCTGTCGTCGGTTTCACAATTCCGGCAGCATCTCCTATCAATATGAATCTTTCTCCATAGGTTTTCTTTAAAGGTCCAGAAGTTATTACAACACCTCCTGACACACGGGTTATTCTCGTCTGATTTAATCGGTTATTTAAAGCTGGATGGCGTTTTAATAGATTTTCTAAGTATTTTAATGCAGGCTTCTCTTTGGTGGCTAAACCGATACGTGCCGTTTTCTCATCTATTGGTATTAGCCATGCGAAAAAACCAGGCGCCCATTTATTACCTAGATATATTTCTACAAAATCTGTTTCTAAGTTTTTAAGACCTTTAAGTTCAAACTGTATAGCTGAAAGCCTTTTTGGAAGATTACGACCTATTAGTTTTCTTGTGAATATCCAAGCAGCCCCTTCGGCGTTTATCAAAAATTTACTTTTAATAATTTCATTTATGGTCTTAATATACCAGTAATCATGTTTCAATTTCAAATCTAATACCTTGGATCTGGTTTTTACGTGAGCCCCGGAGCTGATAGCTTGACAATAGATTTCTTTATCGAAGATCTCTCGGTTTAATACATATGCTTCTTTCTTTCCTCTATCAATTACCAGTTTATGCTTACACGAAGGAGAAAATATTACAGCTCCTCTTACGACGTTTTGAATAGCTGGCCCTGGATTTATATTTAGATTAGCTATTCCAGGTATACTTACTAATCCAGCGCAGTGGTTTGGCACTCCTATCTCTCTATGTTCCTCCAGGACATATACCTCTACCCCTTTATGGCTGGCTATACGTGAAAACATTAAGCCAGTAGGGCCGGCGCCTACCACAACCGTTTCTTTAGGCTCCAAGACCGTCTCCTCCACTACTCTACCTATAGTGTGAGTAGTAGGGGGAGTACTGCCGCTCTGAACATTGTTGTATAGAACATTTTTCTTGGGCTAACCTTTATACTTGTTATCCAAAGTCTAGCGTGCCACACTGTCGTGTTATCATATGGGTTAAAGTAATATTTTATCCATTGCAACCAATATTTTGGCTTGACCGCCCATAAATGCCATGTTAAATCATTCATCATCCATGTTATCCATGTTCCTAGTATTACTAACACTGCATTGTTATTATAGATGATTAGAAAGGGGACTACATACATTAATGCAAGCCAGGTATGATACGCTCCTTCAACGTTTTCACGCTCATCTTTGAAGAAAGGTGGTTTAAGCCGCCAAAAACCTCCTATCCAGTATATTGTTTCAAATATGTTTATTACTTGTGAGTATATTATGGCTAGCAATATCACTTGTAGCTTATTCATGCCAGACTTTATCCTCCGCTAGATCCTGGCCATCTATAACCTATTATTGGGATTTTAGCTCCACAGTTTATACACCTATTATCCCTTGTTAGTTTCCACCCAGTTATCCAGAAACCTATCCGGGATATAACAGGCTGCCCGCATTTAGGACAGTAAGTGTATTCTCCTTCATTTCCCGGTAAATTGCCTACGTATACATAATGTAAACCTTCTCTTTTAGCTGTTTCCCAGAGTGATTTCAAAGTTTTCACAGGTGTTGGATTCCTGTCTATGAACTTGTACATTGGAAAGAATCTACTTATATGCAGGGGAGTTTCCGCTCCTAGTGTTTCAAGGTGCCAATGAACCATTTGTTTAAATTCATCTAGCGAATCGTTTAGTTCGGGTATTACTAGATAAGTTGTCTCAATATGAACCCCTTTTTCTTTCATAAATTCGGTGGCTTCTAATACAGGCCTTAGATCTGCCTTTATGTAGCGTCTATATGTTTCTTCAGAGAAAGCCTTTATGTCCACATTTGCAGCATTAATGTATTTAACTAGTTCTTCTAAAGGTTCGAGGTTTATATAGCCGTTTGTCACAAGAACCAGTTTTATATCATGTTTTACAGCTAGCTTACAAACATCTAATATGTACTCGTACCATATTAAAGGCTCGTTATACGTGAAAGCTATGAACGGCGTTTTGGTTTCTAAAGAATACTTTATTAAAACACTGGGATCAAGCTCCTCTAGAAACAATTCCTCTGGTCTAGCCTGGGAAATGTTGTAATTCTGGCACCATGGACACCTGAAATTGCAACCAGCTGTGCTAACGCTTACTATAGGGCTTCCAGGATAGAAATGATACAAGGGCTTCTTCTCTATAGGATCTATGTTTAACGCTGAAGCTAGGCCGTATATTAAGGTGTATAGTGTTCCCTTTTTATTTTCTCTAACTCCACAAAACCCTCTTTTCCCATTTGGTATAACACAGTTGTGAGGACATAGGATGCATTGAACACGTTCACTATCAATCTTTCTGTACCAACTAGCTTCCTTTACTTTCACCATAGGTATCCCAAATTTATCTCTATATATCTTCAATGGTAAGCATCTATAAAATCTGCTGTATATTTTGTAATATAAATTATTATATTATTTTAGACCCGTAAAACTTATTTAAAGGGAATTCCAACGTTCTTTTACTTTATAAAAATAGCGCACAACCGGTTAAGGAGATGTATAAGATAGGGCTGCGGCTTAGGGAGTACCAGAAAGATGCATTGGACTGGGCGCTCTCCCGAGAAGGCTCCGTAGTAGCAATGCCAACCGGTACTGGAAAGACCTTAATAGGCGCGGCATGGGCTGCGAATCTCCTGAACCTAGGCAGGGCTTCCAGAATACTAGTTCTTGAACCTACCAGATTCCTAGTCGAACAAGTATGGCGTTATTACACTAAATACACCAATATTCCGGCAACGAAAATATACGGTGTAATACCTAAGGAGTTTAGAGCAGGCCTTTGGGACAAAGGATTGGTAGTCGTTACAACTCCTCAAACAGCTTTTAATGACATTAATCTATTATCTTTTGATGCCGTCATCGTCGATGAATGTCATCATACAAGCGGTAATCACGCATACGCTAAACTGATACAAAACTATGATTTTAAGTACAAGCTTGGATTAACTGCTACTGTACCGGATAGCCTTAGAACCGTGATTTCAAGTTTTATAGGAGAGATAAGGGAGTGGTCATGGTCTGACCCTAAAATTAGGCCATATGTCCCAGAATGGTATGGAGAAGTTTATGATGCTGAGCTTGAGACTGATGAATCTAGGTTCTTTTTAGAGCTTGAAGAGCTGAAGAAGAAGGTTTCTCGAAGACAGCGTGGAATAATATCGCTTGCCCAGCGCATGTTTGTGAGAGATGGGGCTTTAGCGTTGATGGAGACGGTAAACAACAGTAGTTTTATGAGTACTATTTTAAATGATTTAAAGAGTAGCCTTATATATTTACGACCTTTACATAAGCTTCCACAGCTAGAGGCCGTATTAAGTCAACATGATTTTAGAAAGGCCATAGTCTTTGTAGACAGAGTTATTATAGCTAAAGAATTAGTAAAGAAGTTTAAGTATCTCAACCCTGTTTTACTACTGGGCCGGCTTCACGGCAGCAGTATGCAACGTGAAGCAATAGAGGAGGCTAAACGCGACGAAGTTAAGTTAATAGTTGCTACTTCAGCTGGAGAGGAAGGTATAGACATTCCCGTCGCGGATCTTCTAGTTGTATGGTCCAACGTAGTGAGCCCAATAAGATTTATTCAGCGGCATGGAAGGATTATGCGTAAAACTGATGAAGGTAAGCCTAAAGTAGCGGTGTATATAGCAACTCCAGACACGCCTGATTACGATGCTCTTTTCATGGGTTTAATGGAGGCTAGGAAACACGGAATAGACGTACTAGGTTTAGATGAAAAGGATATAGTGCCAGGAACCACTATGGATCGTATTCGCGAAGCTTTATCCATGAGACCATCAACTTTCAACGAGTTGCTAGAGACTCTAGGTGGTGAAGCCGAAGAGTTACGAGATAAACTGTATGGCTTAATTAGGGCTGGCGTCGTATCATACTTTTATTATTTAGATTTAGATTTACTTATTCAAGAGTTTATAAGACGCATGTCATCTTACGCAGCTAAAACCTTCGGTATTTCAAAGCTCGACTTTAACAACTCAGTTAGACTAGCTAGAATGTTGAGCAAGTCGGTTCTCCGCCGTACACTGACTTTTAGATTGGGTATTGAAAATAGAGTTTATTTCTTGGTTGAGGACGTGCCTCTAGTTTTAGAGGAGTATAAATGGCTTTTCACACCTACTATGCGCACCACGCTTGAGGCTACCTTTAGGATAGGAGGTAAAAGAGAGGATAAAGTAGTTTTGAAGGGAAACTACGATAATATAATTGAAGAAATACAAAGTAGATTTTTAAATAAATATATTTATTTAACGTTGACATATAAAGGTACTTACTCTACTCTCGTAACACTGTTCAGTGGCCTTTTTGAGGCGGATTCAATAAAGTTAGCTGTTTTAAATGCTGCTAGATTGGCTTCAACTCTAAAAGAACTGGATAAAATATTAACGGGAGAAAAAACAGTTAAACTAAATATTTAAATTAATTATTCACTTACTAAAGATTATGGCCCCTCGAGTCTTCGCCCCGTCAATCATTTTTTATCAGCTCATAAACCCCTAGCTCATCAGGGCCTGCTTTAAAAAATCCTTAAGATGTTGATTCCTATAATCCTTTTGCTACTATGTATTTCATTAAGTCCACTAGTCTACAGGAGAAGCCCCACTCGTTGTCGTACCACGCAAGAACTTTGACGAAGTTGCTTTTACCGCCTAGAACGTTAGTGCTTAAACCATCAACGATAGCGGAGTGCGGATTATGTATTATATCTATTGAAACTATGGGATCTTCAGTGTACTGCAGTATCCCTTTGAGATAGGTTTCAGCTGCCTTTTTGAAGGCGGCATTGACCTCCTCCTTTGTTGCCTCAGTTTTCAATTCAGCTACTAGATCCACTACTGAACCATCGGGTACTGGGACTCTTAACGCCATACCGTCTAGCTTACCTTTTAACTCAGGTATCACCTCACCTATAGCCCTAGCCGCACCGGTTGTTGTAGGTATTATTGATACCGCTGCGGCACGGCCTCTTCTATAGTCTTTTCTATGTATCATGTCTAGGGTTCTCTGGTCGTTAGTGTACGCATGCGTAGTTGTCATTAGACCACGTTCTACACCAAAGTTTTCATTTAAAACTTTGACTACTGGGGCAAGGCAATTAGTTGTGCATGAAGCGTTTGAAATAATGTTGTGGTTAGCTGGGTCATATTTTTCGTGGTTGACGCCCATGACTATGGTTATATCTGGGTTTTTGGCCGGAGCGGATATTATCACTTTTTTGGCGCCGGCTTCTAGATGTTTTTGCGCGCCTTCCCGAGCGGTAAATCTGCCTGTTGACTCTAGGACTATGTCAACGCCCAGATCTTTCCAAGGGAGTTTAGCTGGATCGGGCTCGCTTAGAACTGTGAATTCTAGATCGCCAACTGTTATCTTATTACCGGATACTTCAACATTGCTGCCAAGTATTCCATGTACTGAGTCGTATTTGAGTAGATAGGCAAGGTTTTCAGCAGTTGCCAGATCGTTTACGGCGACTAGTTCGAATTTTTTGAAGAATTCTTCATCTTCTAGCGCTGCCCTAAAGAACAATCTCCCAATTCTTCCGAAGCCATTTATACCTATCCGTGTGACCATTTTTTCTATCACCTCTTTGCCAGATGTAGAATGCGGTAAGCATATTATAAAGTTTTTTAGCGGCATTTGAGTACACGGTTAAACTTTACTGGTTTTAATAATACTGTATAATACTAACAATATTTTATAATAGTTATTTTTATATGAACCGTGAAATCCTTATAAACATCTGTTTATAGATGTTTAATCATGATACCGGAGTACGGTATAAAAACTTTAGACGATGTAGACGTTAAAAGCCGGACTGTGTTTGTAAGAGTCGATATGAATTCTCCGATAGATCCTAAAACTAAAGAGATACTGGACGACACCAGAATTAGAGCGCATGCTAAAACCATATCTGAACTAGCTGATAAAGGAGCTAAAGTCGTCGTGCTAGCGCATCAAGGCAGACCTGGAGAACCTGACTTCACAAGTCTAAAGAAACACGCTGAGCGGCTTGCCACCATACTTGAACGTGATGTCAAGTTTGTAGACGATATTTTTGGCGAAAAAGCAAAGAAAGCCATAAAGTCGCTTAATAATGGAGACATTCTAGTTCTTGAAAACGTTAGAATGTGGCCTGGAGAAACTGTTAAGAAAGAAGCTGAAGAGCATGCCAAAGGCGAACTGGTTTCAAACCTAGGGCCTTTCTGTGAAGTATTTGTAATAGATGCTTTCGCCGCCGCTCATAGACCGCATGCCTCACTTGTAGGATTCGCGCCCGTGGCTAAGGAGGTCGTGGCCGGTAGGATAATGGAGGCCGAATTAAAAGCGTTAGCCAGGGTTCTGAAAACGCCTGAAAAACCATGCGTGTACGTGCTTGGCGGAGCTAAAGCGGAGGATGCTGCCGATATAACAGAAACCGTTCTAGGTAAGAATATTGCAGACTTGGTTTTAACTGGTGGCCTTGTAGCAAACTTGTTTCTCCACGCGTCAGGCATTAGCCTGGGAAAGCCCAACGAAGAAATACTTGAAAAGAAAGGTTTCTTAGAACAGGTTCCACGTATAAAAAGACTCCTTGAAAAGTTTGGAGGGCAAATAATTCTTCCAGTAGATTTAGGTGTAGAGACTCCGGAAGGTAGAAAAGAGCTTAAAGTGAGCGAATTACCTACGGAATACTTAATAAAAGACATAGGCAAGAAAACAATGGACATATATCGGAAGAAGTTACTCGAAGCAAAAACAATAGTTATAAACGGGCCTATGGGCGTTTTTGAAAACCCGCCTTTTGATGAGGGAACACGTAAAGTCTTTGAAGCCATAGCATCGGCAAAAGGATTCTCATTA
>CAYSTQ010000078.1:0-7752 GCA_964433855.1 uncultured Thermoproteales archaeon | reverse complement strand
CGACGTTCTCCGATTCTATTCTAGCACTTGAATCCTCTGCGGGTTTAAACTCTGCGAATATGGTAGAAAACCCTTAAATATGTACACCGAAGTCTAACTGAAAGGTGGTGGTAGCTTGCTCGCCGACATAGTGATTTTGACAAAATACGTTGCGGTCGCAGTCGCTCTAGGTCTTCCATCTGTCGGAGCCAGCATAGGGATTTTCTTAAGCACGCCGGCGATAGCTGGAGCAGGAACTGAGAGGCCTGAAACCATAGCGAGAAACTTAATATCCATAGTTCTCTCCGAGGCGCTAGCCATATATGGGCTGATAGTCGGTTTACTCCTGTATTTTAAGCTTCCCTCAATAACAACTATGAACAGTAGCATGGCTGCTTTATCTGCCGGTTTAACCGTTGGCTTAACAGCTTTATGCGCGGGCATAGGTATAGGCGGCAGCGGCAGGGCTATGGCTAAAGCTACCGCTAGAGAGCCTGCCTTATTTTCAAGGCTGGTTCTAGGAATAGTCTTCTCCGAAGCTCTCGCAATATATGGACTGGTTACAGCACTTCTAATAGTCCTCGGGATATAAGGGGATTTTTAATGTCTGACGACTTTGCAATAGCTGTATGCTACAGTAGGCTAAGCAGAATCGTGAAGTCCGAGGACTTGATAAATGCTGCTAAACGTGGGCTGGACGCCTTATACGAGCTACTACATAGATATCCGGTCGGTCAAGCTTTGATGCGGGACGACTTAGACCATCCAATCCTGTTTGAGAAGAAACTCTATAGGCATTTACTGGAAGAAGCCAACTTCATAGCAAGCCTATGCGGACACGACATAGCTGGAATAATAAGGCTTTTCATGGATAGATACAGGGCTTTCAATATATCGGTGATATTAAGTGGAAGAATTAGAAATCTTGAATGGGAAAACCTGCTAAACATGATTATAACCGGTTCTAATGAGGAGACGAGTTATCTCAGGAAGCTCTATAATTCTTCATGGAGGGAGTTCAAAATACTTGTTGAATCATACCTGCCTTTCGCCATCGTGGAGAAGGCTCTAAACATCTCCAGAAAATATAAGACGCTTAGCCTGATAGAAGCGGTGCTATTCAAATTAACGGTTGAGAGATGGTTTGATGCCTTAAACAGTTTAAAGGGGCGGGGGAGCGATGAGGTTTTAGCTGCGGCAAGCCTCTATGTAAACTTTTTAAATTTAAAGGCTCTTCTGACAGCTAGGGCCTTTAAAGTAGACCCCAAAATATTGATTTTGAATATGGTTAGCCGAGGCGAAATATATAGGCAGTTAAGGAAAAACAGGATAGCTCCAGAATCCCTTAGAAGAATCATGCCGGGTAAACTGGCTGAATGCTTAGGGGAACACTACATTAAAGCTTATGATTGCGTGTCGGAAACCGGATGGGAACTTATTAAAACAGCGGTTAAACGTATTACCTGGGATTCTAAAAGCGCATTTATACCACTGGCATACGTGTGGCTCAAAGAGTTCGAGCTTCGCGACGTGGTAAAGATATATAATTTAGTCCGTACGAGGAGGTCTCAAGCTGTCCCTCCAGCTCCTTAATCAACTGGTACTCTATGGTTTTCATGAGGAGTTGTCAGCACTATTAGTGTAACCGTCTGGACAACTTCCTCGTAGTCAGCCATCTTCTTTATCAAGAGATTAGTTAGATCCTCTATGTTCTTTGCCCTAACCTTTAGAAGCACGTCGTACTCGCCAGTTATTATATGTGCCTCTTCTATCCAAGGGAGATTTTTCTCCCTTTCAGAATCCTTCACTAGCTTCTCTATTAGTCTGACCTGAAGCGGTTTCCCCGCTATCTGTGTTCCGCGCCGTGCCTTCACAAGTATAAACGCCGTGTAAACATAACCTAGCTTGGACGGGTCGACCTCAGCCCTGTATCCCTTTATGATTTTTGCTTTTTCAAGTTCATTTATTCTGTATATTAGGGTTGTACGGGGGGTATTTAGTTTTCGAGATAGTCTCGCTATTGATATTCTTCCCTCATCTTGAAGAGCTCTTATTATTCTAAGGTTTAACTCATCTAATATGGATGGCATATTTTAATATAATCGCAGGTCTAATATATGAATAAGGGCTTTCGCTGGAATGTAAGTATTATAGCTGATATATTTCACTCTAACATTATACTAACTATTTTCCAAAAAATGGTTTTTTATATCATAACCTTTTATATTAATGGACGTCTATTCTATTCATATGGAGACGGATTTGGTCAGGTATAGAAGAACTGCCCATCTGCTCAACTTGTTCACCATGAAATGGGCCATACCAACCCTGCTTACGCTAAGGCATGGCTCAGCTGGCTTCTATCCGCTTTTCGTCAACGTCCAAGCCTTCGGGGTAAGGCCCACATATCCTAAGTTCAGGGAGTTCGTGGAAAGGCTGGCGACCGCTGGCATAGTTAAGATACAGGAGAACACGATAGAGTTGACTGATAAAGGCATGAAACTAGCTGAGATGGCTGTTGACCTAATATCGAAAATAGAGAAATTACAAGCGGAATAACCCTAATCTGGGCATATACCTAGTTTTTTTAATCCCCGAATTATAGCGGGGCCAGCCGATATTTTCGACGCCGGTGAAGGCACGGTGTTGGCTGCTATAACCTCTCTAACGCCGCTTCTAGCCATCTTGTTAAACGCCTCACCTACGAGGAGGGCGTGTGAGCACATAGCATATACATCAGCAGCCCCTAGCTTCTTCACGGAACGTGCGGCTAGCGCTATGGTTCCCCCTGTACTTATTATATCGTCTACTATCACCACTATTTTCCCTTCCACATCTAGCTCTTTTGGCGCTGCCCTAACTTCCCCTGTTTCCCTATCCCTTTCCTTTTCGACGTAATCATAATCTACGCCGAGCATTTCCGCCATCATTTTAACTCGATTAACACCGCCCTTATCTGGGGAGAGAACCATGCATTTTAAGGGGTCACGGGCCGCATCACCCAGTTTTTCCTCAAGATACTTGGTCAGCTCCGGTATCACCGTAGTGTTATATGAGGGCTTCCCGAAAAAGCCGAGGCTTTCCTCCTTATGAATATCTACCGTGATCAGCCTGTCTGCGCCGGCTTTCTCGATACATTTCAAAACCGTCTTAACGCTTATGGCTTCACCGACCTTAAACCTCTTGTCCTGTCTAGCATATGCTAGGTATGGTACTACCGCAGTTACTTTATTGGCGCCTAGATCCTTTACTAAGTCGAGAATTATCAAAAGCTCTAAAAGGTGTTTGTCCTGGGGTGGATAAAGGGATTGAACCACTACTACTTCCTCCTCTATAGTCTCAGGCAGCCTTATGTAGGATTCACCATCAGGAAAAATCTTATGCTCGGTTTTGACGAGCCTGGCTTTAAGGGCTTTGGCTATTTCAGAGTCTAAACCGTTCGCCGCTGGGCCTCCCACTACGATCGTCTCTACCACCCGAGATTTTAATCCTGTATAGACCTTATTATGAATATCTTTTGGGAAGCATGTTTAACCCTAGCATATGGCTGGTCAATGTTAAGGCCTGTTAACGGCTATGTACTATTGGTTGAACAGGGGGAGGAAATATATGGTGCATAAGTCGAACATGCTTATGTGGGAAATATGTGGGTGTGGCTCTTAACGCTCATTGCGGCATCAGCCATCGTGTTTCCGTCCCCGCAGCTTCAACCTACATATATTAGGGTTATTGCGCCTGAAGGGGTTAGCGGAGGCGTTCTATCGGTAGCCTTCTTTAAAAATAGTGAATTGAGATCCTACTTAGTTGTATATGGTATGGCTGAAATAGTCGTAGTCGGTCTGCAACCCGGCAAATATAGCATAGTGGTCTTCGCTGAGGTTAACGGTAAAATATACGCGGGATGGATTAGCGCTGCTCTGCCCGCTGATAACTTGACCGTACGGGTTAGCGAGCTCGAAGATTTTAAGGTTGTTAAGTATAGGGTTGGTGCATGGGCGGAGGGGCTTGAATACCGTGTAGTTGCACCAGGGATAGGCTATATAGCTACGGGCGCTGTCTCTCAAGGATTTATAGAGATACCGTCTCTGCCCTTAATAGTGGAGATTGGGACGGGGGATTCCAGCCGTCAGCTAACATACGTCCCGGGCGCTCAGCCTAAAACAACGGTTCTCAGTACAGAATCGGCACGAGGAGTTGTCAGAGAGTTTAAAGAGAAAGGTTTTTTCAAAATAGATTTAAACATGATTATTATAGCTATTTTAACGGCGTTAGCCGTCGCTGCGGCATCCTTCATCATAGCCAGCAAGGCCGTGTCTAGAGGCGGAAGAGAGGCTTGATAGCTTGGGCCGCCCTGAAGGGCTTGACGGAACCACTCTTAAGGTATATCGCTACCTACTCATGCATGGTGTGGCTGGTGTAAGAGAGTTACAGAGGAAAATGGGTTTTAAAAGCCCTAGCGTGGCAGCTTACCATTTATCAAAGCTTGAAAAACTAGGGCTTGTGGAAAGGCTCCCGGGAGGCAAGTACAAGGCGCGGAATGAGGTTAGCATACGCTTCGTGATGGATCTTATAGTTGTGGGCAGGCTCGCGGTGCCTAGACTGGTGTTCTATGCTGTTTTCGTAACTATGCTTGCTGTGTTCAGCGTAGCGCTGATGTTTCAATCGCCATATAGCTCCCTGCTTATAGCCATTATAGGTTGTGCGGTGGCCGCTGTAGCCCTATGGGTAGAGGCTATTAAAACTTACCGGCTTTGAGGCAAACACTAACTCGGCGGTTCTAACTGTTAAGTCTTGAGATGTACACTCTATAGCCCCATTTAGATGCTGTTACGTCAACATTGCCGAAGACTTTCTCCATCTCGTTCATTAAGCGGCGGCCGCCCTTATTATGTCTAGCCACTAGCTGTAGAATGCCTCCTCTCAGGAGATGGCTAGGGGCTTCAGAGATGATCTTAAAACAGACTTTGAGGCCTGCGGACTGTGGAGGATTACTTATTATAGTGTTGAATTTTTCATGTTTTACCGGTTCATAGAGGTTGCCCTCTCTAACCTCGCAGTTAATTAAGTTGTTAAGTTTAATATTTAGTCTGGCCAACATCGCGGCACGCCTATTTATCTCAGTCATTATTACGTAGCCTTTATCCGCTACTTTAGCTGCGACTATGCCGAGTACGCCGTAGCCAGCTCCCAGGTCTAGTACACGCCAGCCCTTCTCGATGACCATAGATTCAGCGAGTAATAGCGTTCCCTTATCTATCCGTCTTGGGGAAAAAACCCCGCTCGCCGTGATGAATACTAGGTGGAACCCGCGTATCTTAGTTTCAATCCTATACCTTCTCAGACTACTGGTAGGTTCCTTAGAAAAATAATGTTCAACCATTACAATTAGCCTCTGCTAGAAAGGACTATTCTAAGCTCGCGTTCATCGACATGCTTCAGAAGAGTCCACATGGTTTCCTTGCCTTTAGCCTCGGCTGTCACAAGGCCTTTTTTCTCCAGTAACCGTAAAGCCCTATATAGCTCCATATACTCCATGCGAATTCCCCGGCCTCGAAGCTTTTCAAAAAGCAGTTTCGTAGTTACAGCTCCGCCAGCCTCAATCAGAAACCTATATACTGCCTCAGCACGGGATACCGTGCTCGTGCTCAGCCTTCTACCCATGGAGTTTAACCCCTCCCCTCCAGAAAGTTTTTAATCTCGACCTTAAGACGGTCCGGATCAGAAATGAGTTTAACAGTTCTCGCCAGCTCCTCACCATAGTTAAGATACCGCTTTTTTAGAAATCTCCTGTCTAACACGACTATGACAGCACGATCCTCTGGTGACCTAATAGCCCGTCCAGCCGCCTGTCTCATCCGCACCACCGCCGGAACGGCAAATACCAGATCCCAGGCTGTATCCCTATCACGAAGTTTATTTATTAAATACCTATAAAGAGCGTTATTATATATGTTAGGTTCGGGAAACGGCATTCCCGCTATCACTACGGCTTTAACAAGGCTTCTTCCACCAATTCTGAACTCTATCCCCTCAACTATCTTGCCTCCAGCTACGGAGAAGACGAGTATCCGGCCAGCCTTAACAACCTTAGCCTCTACCTCTTCTATATCGGTGTCCTCCCTCTCTATAACGGCTTCATCAACATCAACATGCTCAAAAACCAGCTTCATAACCTCGTACGATGGGAAAACCACTAGCACCACACCCGAGTCTATAGCATCATAAACGGCCTTCACGTACCTAGCGATCAGCGAATACATCCTCTCACTACGTTCACGATACCTGGTAGTGACCCTGTCAACGATCACAGTTTCTCTATTGCTCTCCGGCACCATTCCCTTAAGCCTAACTTCATCGACTCGTCCCGGATTTATGCCGAGCAGGCTAACCATGTACTGCCTAGGAGGCATCGTGCCGCTCATGAGCACCGCTGAATAAAGACCACTGAAGATCTCCTCGGTTTCCACGGCTGGAACCACACATTTATAGACTAGGCATGACCCCTCCTCACAGTAAAGCACATATCCCTCGTGTTTAGAGTACACTTTATCTATAAACTCATAAACTCTTAATGCTTGGGACTCAACACGCCCCTCAGAAGCGTACTTAGCGGCTATAAGCTTACTAACGCTCTCCGCAAGCTCCCCTGGACTAGGCGTTACCGCCATTAAGGTTTCACGTGTAAGAGCGACCCACTTACCCGTACTCCTCCTTATCTCTCTAAACACTGCACCGAGCCCATTCACCGCTCTCTCAAGGGCTTCACGAGCTTCTCCTCTTAAATAGTTTCTAGCCTCCTTTAGCGCTTGTCTAAGCTGAATAATGCTAAGGCTGACACTGTATGTTTCTGAAAGATTAGCCGGTAAGTTATGGGCTTCGTCGATTATGACCATTATGTCGCGAAGCGACAACTTGGCATTGCCGAGAAAAGCCTTTCTAGTTTCATGGTCAAATATATAGTTGTACGAGCCGATCACTATATTAGCATTCTTTACGAGCCTTCGCGCAGCTTCACAAGGACAAACCCCAGCGCTCCTCAATCTGCCGATGAAATCCAAAGGACTATGGGCCGACTTAAACGCTTCCTCAAGATCATCAACGGGAGCCCTTAAAGCATTGTCGTAGAAACGGCACTCCTTATGCTCCCTTAAAAGTTTGCAGAAGCTTAGAAAGTCCTTATAACTCATTTTACCGGCGTAGCGTATGGCGCACATGTCCCTTCTGTTGCGGAGAACCACCGCCTTAATCTCCCCGTTTCTCTCCTGCATCCTCTTTAACTCCCTAAACGGCGCCTGTGCCTGATTCTTTGTCCTAGCTAAATAGAATATCTTCTTTTTCTTATCAAGAGCAGCCTCCAGGCTGCCGACTAACGCTGCCACAGTCTTGCCGGCGCCTGTAGGGTACTCCAGTAGCAGAACCCTGCAACTAATCGCGGACCTGTATACGGCCTCGGCAGCCTCACGCTGTCCAGTACGCCATTTACTATAAGGGAATATGGTGAAACGCCCAGAACCATTCTGCATCTTCATACACTTTAATTTGTTTCAAAGATTTGCGCCGCAAAAACGGCATTTCCGCCAGTTTTTCTTAACAGGCATACCGCAGGAACCACATTTTCTTGCCCCAAGCCTTAAAGCCTCTCTTTTAAGCTTTTCAACTCTATTTTCAAGTGTCTTCCTCCGGCCTTCTGCCTCCTTAATAGCAGCCAACCTTTTTTCCCCTGGTGCTCCAGCTAGCCCTGCGCGACAACATCTCCTTGCCCATCCTGCAAAA
>CAYSTQ010000077.1:0-7756 GCA_964433855.1 uncultured Thermoproteales archaeon | reverse complement strand
GATTGCTGCAAGAGGAACTTACGAGGTTTAGAGAAAAAGGCTGTATAATGGCCCGTTTAGAGGTGAGGAAAAGTAATAAGCCTGCTATAAGGATGTATAAAAAGTATGAGTTTAAAACCGTATATATAATAAAAAAATATTATAAAAATGAAGATTGTAAAGTAATGGTAAGACCATTATGAAAAAGTTAAATACGGGAAGCATTATAGTAGGCAAATTACCAGAAGGCTGCATGTTATGCCAGCAAGGAGCTAAAACGGTGCTATTTGTAACAGGGCTCTGTGCCCGCCGCTGTTTCTACTGTCCTTTAGGCCTGGACAGGAAAGGAGTGGATGTGATCTATGTGAACGAGAGAAAAGTCAGAAAATACAAAGACATAATTGATGAAGCAGTTAAAATGGATGCATTAGGAACGGGATTAACAGGAGGCGATCCATTACTAACCCCAGGGAGAACTATCAAGCTAATAAAACTGTTAAAGGAAAACATGGGCTCAGACCATCACGTTCATTTATATACTACTGGTACGGTAAAGTCTCTCCAGGTCTACAGAAAACTTGTGCAGGCTGGTTTAGACGAAATACGTTTTCATCCATCTAGAAAGGACTGGAGTGTTTTAAAACAAGTGAGAAAAATCATTGATATACCCTTTGGAGGAGAGATACCTGTAATACCGGGCCATGCTAAGGAGGCAATAGAATTCTTAAAATTTATGGATGAGATAGGCGCCGATTTCGTAAACCTGAATGAACTGGAATTCAGCGACACCAATAGTCTTAATCTTCTACAGCGAGGCTTAAAGCTTGCTGCGGGATCATACGCAGCAGTTGAGGGTAGTTTAGAAGAGGGTATTAAGATACTTAGATGGGGAGAGGAAAACACCGGGCTTAACCTCCATCTATGCCCGGTTTCGGTTAAGGATAAGGTGCAGACCCGGTTAAGATTTTATAGGACTGCTGTCAACGTAGCGGAGCCATACGAGACTGTCACTGATGAGGGTACATTGATTACCTTAAGGGTGGAGGGGTCTCGTAGTGAGCTAATGCAGCTGATACATGATCTGGCTCTCCCTAAGGAACTTGTGGGGTTTGGAAAGCCAGGTGCCATTTTCATTCACCCCGAATTCCTGGATGAACTGTTAAGGAGGAAGGGGAATAGGTTTAAACTATATATTTGGGAGCGTCTACCTACACCAGGTAGAGCTCTGGTGTCTTCAACTCCTGTTTAAAGGTGTTTAGCGGAATGCGTCAGGTTAAACTTACGGAGGCGGAGGCTCAGCTCCTTAGAAGTCTCATGAAAATGGGGATTACTGTTAGGACTATTGATGAAATAGTGGAGATCAGTGGGCAGGGTAAAGACACTGTAAACGCTATTGTTAGATTACTGGAGCAGCGAGGTGTTGTTAAGCTATCTGAACGTTTAAAGATAATAGTGGAGCTAACTGAAGAAGGAAGGCGTTACGCTGGAAAAAAGTTGTTGCCTGAGTTGTATTTGCTCAAAATGTTAGAGTCTAGAGGAGGCCGGGCCTCTCTAATAGAGGTCAGAAAGGCTTTAGGGGCGGCCTTGGCTAATATAGCATTAAATTGGTGTCTAAAGAAGAAATACGTTAGAATAGTTATGGAGGGATCTGTGAGAATAGTTGAGCAGACAAGGCCTGCAGGCGTCGAGGATCCGGATTTACTGTTTTTAACATGGTTGTTTAAGAATGGGGCTGTCGAGCTAGATATGGTTCCGGAGAAGTATAAGGGTCGAATAGATGTTTTAAAAAGGAGAAAGCTTATTGTTTTTCGCCGTGTAAAAGAGGTTATCGTAGAGCCTACGGATTTAATGCGTGAGATAGCTGACGGTAAGGTTGAGGTGATCGAGGAGGTTGGGGCGCTGACCTCGAAACATATAGAGACTGGAAGTTGGCGGCGTATTGTGCTAAGGGAGTATGATGTTAAGGCGCGGCCGCCGCCTGCCTATCCAGGTAGACGGCATTTCTATACATTATTCTTGGACGAAGTTCGTAGGATAATGCTTGAAATGGGATTTGAAGAGGCTATGGGCCCCTTCGTTGAGCTGGCGTTCTGGAATTTCGACGTGTTATTTCAGGCACAGGACCATCCGGCGAGAGAGATACACGATAGTTTCCTTGTCCGAAATCTCGGAGACGGGATTTTACCTGTGAAAGACTATGTTGAGAAGGTCAGGAGCGTACATGAGAATGGCTGGGTTACGGGGTCTAAAGGATGGCGTTATAAATGGAATGAAGAAGAGGCTAAGCGGCTTATGCTTCGCAGCCAGACCACAGCTGTGTCTGCCAGGTATTTATACGCTCACAGGGAGCCGCCGATAAGAATGTTCTGTATCTCCCGGGTCTTCAGGCCGGATGTATTAGATGCTAAGCATTCAATGGAGTTTACTCAGGTAGAGGGGCTTTACGGGGACTATGACACCAGTTTCAGGGAGTTACTAGGTTTGCTTAAGGAGCTGGCTGAAAGGCTTGGCTTTAAAGAAATCAAGTTTAAGCCGGCTTACTTCCCATTCACAGAGCCAAGTGTAGAAGCCTATATTTATCATCCTAAGCTTGGCTGGATAGAGGCTTTGGGGGCCGGTATGTTAAGGAAAGAAGTCTTGGCGCCTTTAGGAATAGATTTTCCGGTGGGTGCCTGGGGTATAGGTATAGACCGTATAGCTATGGCGATACTTGGCGTGGATGATATCAGGAACCTGTATACGTCTAATCTAGACTTTATAAGGAAAATATCTCTAAGGTGGCTTTTATGCCTACCATAGAGGTGAGCTACCCAGATTTAATCCGGTTAATCGGATACAACGTAGACAAAGATAAGCTAGTCGAGATATTATTTAACCTGAAGTGTGAGTTAGAAGAGGAACAAGAGGACAGGCTTTCAGTCGAGTTAAACCCCGACCGTGCTGACATGTTTTCGGCTGAGGGCGTTGCAAGAGCCGTGAAACAATATATTAGTGGTAAACCAGCGGAGCTTCCTAAGATAGAGTTCAGTGCAGCCACCGTCCATGTGGAGCCTTCGGTGAAGGAGGTAAGGCCATATATAGCGATGGGCATCGTCCGCGGGGTTTCTCTTGACGAGGAAGCAGTTTTTCAGTTGATACAGCTACAGGAAAAACTTCATTTAACACATGGCAGACGCCGGAAAAAGGCGTCTATAGGTGTATATAACTTGGACGCTGTCATTCCACCCTTCACTTATACGGCGTTACCGCCAGAGAAAATATTGTTTAGACCCCTTGGTTATGGCCGCATTATGAATGCTGGAGAGATTCTCAGGCAAGTGGATAAAGGGCGGGAATATGGTTGGATATTGAAGGGTTTTGATAAATATCCGTTACTTTTAGACAGCCGTGGTCAGGTCTTGTCTATGCCGCCAATAATAAATAGTGAGGAGACTAGGCTTGAGGAGAGCGTTAAAAACATCGTTATTGATGTCACTGGAACGGATAAGGAGGTTGTTAATAAGATATTGGCTATAGTAATGTATAATATTCTTGAGCGGGGTGGGAAAGGGGAAATAGTTAAAGTTTTAGATAATGGCCGTGATGTGACATACGACTTATCTAGATGTGAGAGAGTTCGTGTACATTTAGCTAATGCTAGAAGGCTACTTGGGGTTAGCCTTAATGTAGATGAGGCTTGCAGAGCACTGATGAAAATGGGGCTGACACCTATTGAATCGCGTGGGGATTTGCTAGAGGTTTTAGTGCCGCCTTACAGAATGGATATTCTTCATGAAAATGATGTAGTGGAGGATATAGCGATCGGGATAGGTTATGGGAATCTAGCCCCAGTGCCTCCGGTTAAAAGGTTTAGGGGTAAGGAATTGGTTATAGAGCGGGCTGCAAGGATCGCTAGAAACGTTATGGCTTGGTTTGGGTTTGAAGAGATATTGGGCTTTACGCTTACAAGCAAAAATGCCTTATATACTAAGATGAGAATGCATAGAAATGATTTTGTCGAGCTGGAGAACCCGGTATCCTCTGAGTACTCTGTTCTAAGGACATGGTTATTACCGACGTTAATGAACGCGCTTTCAAACAATAAGCATCAACCGTTGCCTCTGAAGCTTTTCGAAGTAGGTGATGTGGTAATTCGGGACGAAGGGTTTGAGACTAAGGCTCGTCTTGAAAAACATTTAGCAGCAGTGCTCTGTGATTACAAAGCAGGGTATGAGGACATACAGGCAATACTTTATGCTTTACTTGAAATTTTAGGTTTAAAGAGCTTTGAAGTGAACCCCGTTCATCACCCGAGTTTCATACCTGGACGAACAGCCATTTTAATCGTTGATGGAAAGCAGATAGGAATTCTCGGTGAGATACATCCGGAAGTGTTAGAGAACTGGGAGCTGAAGCATCCCGTTGCGGCGTTCGAGGTGAATTTATCGGTTTTACTTGCTTGAGACATGTTTAAATGGCGGTTTCTAACTTAGAATAGGGGGTATGTTATGAACGATGAATTTTCACTGGAGCTGTCAAGAAGGATTAGGGAGGGTTCAGTTTTCATAACAGGGTTTCACGGGATAGGCTTTGTAGGCTGGATAGCGGTAACGCATTTAATAAAAATCCTTAAGGCCGAAAAAATAGGATATGTAATCTCCCAAGATCTACCGCCTTACGCCGTGTTGGATAAAGGTAGGCTGAGCCTGCCTTTTGAAATATTCGCCGCTGGTCGATATGTTTTCTTTAAATCAAACCTGCCAATAGAGCCTAGACAGGCATCTAGACTTACTAAAAAACTGGCGGAATGGGTTGTGGATGAAAGTTTTAAAGAAGCTATTTTGATAGGAGGGCTTGATTCAAGACTTAAAGGTGAAAGCGGAGATTTTAAAGTTGTGTCTACAACAGCTTATGCGGAAAAGAATTCTCTGAGAGATTGGGAACTGCTGGAGGACGGGCTCTATATAGTAGGACCCTTAGCACTTTTACTTAATTGGTTTGAAATAATGGATTTTCCAGCGCTGGTGGTTTTACCTTATGCGAATACTGAGCGTGTTGATCCATTAGCAGCATCTATAGCTGTTAGATTTATTTCTGAAATGTATGGATTAAAAATAGATGTTGCTGAGCTTGAAGCCCGTGCGGAAGAGTTGGAGAGAGAGCTTCTTGAGGCCAAGAAACGTATGGAGGAGGCTTTAGAGAAAGAGAGGAGTACTAGGTTATTTTACGTGTGATTCCTGTGATTATTTTCTCGGCTAGCCTTTCAGCATCGGTATATGGTGTAACGCCCAGCTCGGTATCTATTTCAATCATATTTATGTTTATTTTAGCTAGTTTTTCCGTGAGTCTATCATAGAACTTTTTTCCCCAGGTCTCCGGATCTTTAACGATTATTAGACGTCTAAACCTTTCCCTGTTTGCAATTAAGAAATCCATAATAATGTTTATTACGTGCTCCTTTTCAATGTCAGTTAACCGTTTTTGCCTTTCGTACTGCGATAATGGATACACTTCATCTAGCTCGATGGGGACTACGCCAAAAGGCGAACAGTAAATAACTATCTCAAAACGTTTCAACCCTTTCTCAATTAAAATATTATATATCTGTGAGATAGGTCCTATTCTGAAAAACGGTTTTATCTCGGTTTCTGGCATAAGTATCAGAACGTCCGTAGTAGGTAGTTGATAATTTTCTAAAAGTCTCTTTTTATGTCTAACAATTTCAGGTCTCCAAACAGATATTTCTCCGTAAGTAAAAATTCCCTTTACTATATTACCAATAATAGGATCATATTTTTCTAAAAGTTCAAAATAGCGGGTTAGGTTGTAAAGACAGTTAAGTAAAGCTGGATGTGCTCTAGCCCGAGCCTCCATAAGCTCCCATAAAGTTCCTTCATGTATAGCTTGTCTGATTTTTTTAAGCTCGGCCTTAATTATGTAAAGGTTATGCACAGCGATTTTTTCTATGAGCTCTGAACGGGGGAGCTCTCTCCATTCATTAATGTCGCTTTTCGAGCATATAGGGCATGAACAGGGTAATGTAGAAAGTCTGTCAAATCTTATTACTCGGTTGTTTAACATGTATCTTAAATCCTTAGCATAAAGGGCGTAAGAAGCTGAGTCAAATAGATCCACCCCTAGGGCGACAGCAAATGGAAGCATCATGGGATTCCCTGCACCGAATAGATGTACAGGTTTTTCGCATGGAAGAGCCTTCTTAGCTGTGGCGATCAACTCAACTAATTCATCATACTTATACTGCTCCATTATCTGGGTAGGGCCGCCTATACCATATACGTCAAAATCAAGGGACGCCAACTCGCTGGCAGAGTACTCCACTAGGTCTAAGTATCGACCGCCCTGAACGGGTCCTACAAGCAACATATCTTCACGGCTTCTTATTTCCAGGGATATCCTTGCCCGCCTTAAAGTTTCGCGAACTTCTCTTTCTACAACATTTCTCGGCGAATCATATTTGGTTGGTATATCTAATATAACACCTATGTCACTATCTATATCCTCCTGGTATCTAATTATCTCTTCAGGGGTTACATCTACACTGCCATAGATCATTAATTGGTAAGCGCCAGAGTCTGTCATTACAGGGCAGTCAACTCCTAATAGTCTGTGGACTCCTAGTTCTTTCCCAATTTCACCATATCTTTTTAAGATTATATATGAATTAGTCATTAAAATCTTAAATCCAATATCACAAATATTGCTCGGTTTAACCAGATTATGGACAGGGTTTACTACGGGGGCTAATTCCGGAGTTATTATGGTTCCGTGGCGAGTCTTAAGTCTACCTATTCTCCCCATCAAATCCTTTTCTAGGATCTCGAAATCCATGGTCGAAACCATTATTATCTAGGTTCCATGTTCAGCGATGAATTCTTCATATATTTTTCTAACCTTTTCAGCCATAGGCCCCTTGCCTTCCACGCCGCTTTCCGTCACTCTGATCCTCTCCATGACGAGTATGGTTCTAGCTTCAGGGAAATACTTGACCATTTTCGGGAAAAACCTCTCCAGTCTTCGCGCTAACTCGTCCATGTCAAGGGGCGGCGTCTTAGTGAATATCTCGGTTATAGCATGTGAATATATGAATACCCTGGCGTATTCTTCGCCCTTTTCGTCTTTCACATCGCCTAATACGAGGTCTTTTCTGCTAGCATCAAAGCCTAGAAGACGGCCCGTATATACTTTCCCCGTGCTGGTTTTAACGGAGACTGTTTTGTCGACCAGCGATGATAGTTCACTGTTAAACCTTTTACCGGGCGTTGCCACCAGCACACTCATATTTATCACTCCACAAGCTCTTTTCCTCTAAAGTGTTACACGGTAAATATTAATCTTAGGCCACTAGTAAAATAAGGCGGTGGCTTTAATGGAAATAGAGATCATAGGTAGGGCTGAGATCACTCAAGGTAAAGGCCCCGAGAAAGTGAAGATACTGAAAATAACAGGTGATAAAGGGGAGACCGTAGAACTAGAGATACCCGAGAAAATATTGTATGATGAGTCGCTATCTTTTTTGACGAAGGAAACCGTACGATTCATTATTACAGATAAATTAAATGAGTCAAAATGGCCACTTTTAATGACAGCTTTCATCTACTCTTCCACCCAGGATAGTGAAAGTGGGAAAACGATGCTGAAAGCATCCATAGGAGGTCTTCAACTGTTAGCATCGCTACCCTTTGAAATAAGTCTTAATAAGTCTTTAACCAAAGTATATATTGGGGTATCGCCCGCCTAAAAAATCAGGAGGATGGAATTTTGCTTTCCCATACCGATA
>CAYSTQ010000076.1:0-7834 GCA_964433855.1 uncultured Thermoproteales archaeon | reverse complement strand
TGTCTGATAAGCTCGAGCCCTATGGTTCCCTGTCCAGCTATGACAGCTGGGTCATTGAACGGATGTACAAATTCAGCGTCTTGCTCTGCGGCTATTTCCACAGCTCTTCTATAGGCGTCATCATAGGTTTCTCCGTGGAGAATAACCTCAGCGCCGTAGTTTATGGTTGCCTTGACTTTTGTCAGAGGTGCGTGGATGGGCATCACGATGGTGGCTTTTACCCCTAGCTCTGAGGCCGCTAAGGCTACACCTTGAGCGTGATTGCCTGAGGACGCTGCGACACACTTAGAAATTTTTTTCTCTTCGACAGCCCTCCAGAGGGCGTAGTATGCGCCGCGTATTTTGAAGGCTCCCGTACGCTGTAGGTTCTCCAGTTTAAGATATATTCTGCCTCCGGTAGCCTCAGATAAAGCCCGCGAGTAGTCTAAGGGTGTTCTGCGTATAATGCCGTCAACTACTTTATCAGCCTCCCTTATAAGCTCAAATATTTCCGTTATCAAACCTCTACGCCTCTTTAACACGGGCTGAGGCTGGTCTCAATAGACTTTACGTTGTCTGGCTTATTACCGTTTTCGAATAAATTACTTAGAGTAATTTTTTAATGGGTTACATATGAGAAAATGATATAAATGAGAGGTACTTATGAGTAGAAGTCATATTGGAGCGTGCCTCCTATGAGGCCCGTTAAAGCGCTGATAGCCGGATTCGGAACTGTTGGTAGAAGCCTGATAGAGATCATGATTGAGCAAGGGTTGACTAGGAGAATCAATGTAGTCGGCGTGGCGGACTCTCAAGGTGTTGCTGTCAGCAGGAAGGGCTTCACGGAGGCTGAACTAGCGTCTCTGCTTAAAACGAAAAGAGGCCGCGTCTCAGAAATACCTGGTTTCGGCATACCCGGCCTTAGCGTCATTGAAGCCTTAGAGGACACTAATGCTGAAGTTCTCGTGGAGCTGACCCCAAGCAACTACGTGACAGGGGAGCCTGGAGTCACCCATGTTTTCAAAGCTGTAGAAACAGGGGTGCATATCGTGACAGCTAACAAGGCGCCGCTAGCCCTGAAAGGCCCTGAACTGCTTCATAAGGCTGGAGAAGCAGGTGTCCTGGTTAAGTATAGAGCGACTGTGATGGGTGGTACGCCTCTCATACCCCTGCTAGCCTCGATAAAAGACATTGTTATATCCGTAAAGGGGGTTTTAAACGCGTCAACCAATTTTGTTCTATCCCTTATGAGCCAGGGGCTGGATTTTAAGGAGGCTGTTAGCCGGGCTAGTAAGGCTGGGGTTCTAGAGGCTGATCCTAGCCTGGATCTTGACGGCTGGGATCCAGCCGCCAAACTTGTCATAATCTCTTTGTCTCTTGGTAAACCCATAGGCCTCGGTGACGTCCACAGGGTTAGCTTGAGAAAAACGGTTATTGGCCACGGTAAGGGGGTTACTAAATATATTGCTTATCTAAGGCTGAGCAATGGATTGGAAGCATATGTTAAACCTATGGTTTTAAACCCGTCTGACAGGCTGGCATCGGTTGTAGGTAAGAGAAACGCTGTCTACATCAAGACGCGGGAGAACGATATATACTTGGAGGGCTTGGGTGGAGGAGGCAGGGTTACGGCTGAAGGGGTTCTTCAAGACCTGCTAGAACTCGCTAGGGAGGTGAGCTAAACTGGTTACCGTGGTTAAAATAGGCGGTTCGATTCTTAGGGATAGCAGCAGCTATCTCAGGGTGGCTAAGGTTCTACCTGAATTAGCCATACATGAGCCGTCAGTTGTCGTGGTTTCCGCTATGAAGGGGGTTACCTCAGTGCTTCTACACCTAGTTGAGGACCCAGATAATCTCGGGCTTTTTAAAGGATTTATAGATAGAACGTTTGCTTCATTGGAAAAAGTTTCAGCCGGTGAGCGTGGATATAAGAAGATTGAAAATCTGCAGCGTGAAGGCTTCAACACCCTAGCCCTTCTTAGAAAGCGGCGGAACCCTATTCTAGCCGATAGGCTTCTTTCCCTCGGCGAGCGCGCCTCAGCGGTCGTCATGGAGGAGGCTTTAAAAACGGTAGGTATAAATGCAGCCTGTTTAACAGGCGGCGAGGCTGGAATCGTAACCGACTACAATTATGGATCCGCTAAGCCTCTGTTTGAGAAAACCCTGCCGATGGTTAGAAACCGTTTAACCAAGCTTTTATCAGCAGGTGTAACACCTGTCGTAACAGGTTTCATAGGCGTGACTCCTCGAGGCAGCATAACCACGTTCGGTCGGGGAGGCTCGGATCTCACAGCCACCATAATCGGTGCTGCTCTTTCCGCTAGAACGGTTAGCCTCATCACGGATGTCCCAGGAATTATGTCGTCTGACCCTGAGGTCGTACCTGAGGCTGTTACCTTGCCATATGTAAGCTTTGAAGAGGCTAACGCTATGGCTAAGGTAGGCATTAAAAGGTTCCATCCTCTTACATTTAAACCTTTAAGAGGATCCGGTTGTCGGGTTCTTGTAAGAAGCCTGGAGAGCCCTGGGGGAACCATGATCTCTGAAGGTGTTTATCCGCCGCCTTTAAAGGCGATCTCCGTAAATGGCGTCTATGTATCAGTTGTAGGCTATGGGGCTAAGGATCTTTTCAATGTGTTAAGGCTGAATGATCGCACAGTATCAGTGACCATTGGCAGGAACTATGTAAGAGCCCAGATATGTAGTGAGACTGAAGCCTTGACGCTGGCTAGGCGACTGCACTCTCTCATCGTTGAAGGCTTAAGGCTTGTTAAGGAGGGGGTGCTGCGTGTCAGATAGGCTTAGAGTGGCGGTACTCGGGGCCACCGGTTTAGTAGGTCAAAGGCTCGTCTATCTGCTTCACGACCATCCATGGTTCGATCTTGAGGTGCTAGCGGCCTCTAGAGAGAAGACTGGTTTAAAGTATAGTGAGGCTGTTCATTGGCTTTGGGATAGTGGGCCTCCAGATGATATAGGTGAGGTTAGGCTTTCCGAACCGTCTGTAGAGTCTCTGGAAGGGCTTGACCTAGTGTTTTCAGCTCTTCCATCTGGGGTGGCTCGGGAACTGGAGGTTGAGGCTGCTAAGGCGGGGCTTGCTGTAATATCTAACGCCAGCCCTATGAGGCTCGATCCTGATGTGCCGCTTATCAACCCCGAAGTGAACCCTGAACATCTGGCTCTGATCAGTGAACAGCGCAGGAGACGCAAATGGAAGGGTTTTATAGTTAAGGACCCTAACTGTACCACGGTTATATTGACGCTCTCGCTTAAACCCCTGCTGGACAGGTTCGGTATTAAACGGGTTAGAGTGGCCACCATGCAGGCTCTAAGCGGTGCTGGTTATAGAGGGGTTTTGTCGATGGACATTGTTGACAACGTGATACCGTTTATAAAGGGGGAGGAGGAAAAGGTTCGGGATGAGTCTAGGAAGATCCTTGGAAGGCTGGGGAACGGCTCTATTGAAGAGTTGTCTGCGGGCTTCTCGGCTTCGTGTCACAGGGTGCCGGTTATAGAGGGCCACCTTGAATCGGTTTTTGTTGAGCTTAAAGAGACGCCTAACGATCTTGACGACGTAGTAAAAGCTTTTGAGGAATTTGTGGGAGAGCCGCAACGTCTCATGTTGCCTACAGCTCCGCGGAGGCCGATAATTGTGAGAAAGGAGACTGATAGGCCACAGCCTAGGCTTGACAGATACTCTGGTGGTGGAATGAGTATCACGGTCGGCAGGGTTAGATGGGATGAGGCTGGCCCAGCAGGTATCAAGTATCTAGCCCTGGGCAGTAACACAATAAGAGGCGCAGCTGGCACTGCTGTTCTCATAGGAGAGTTGCTTAAGGCCAAAGGATATCTTTAATGGCCTTTACCGCCTTCTTCAGCTCGCCGTAGAGCTCCGGCAACTTTTCCGGCTCCTCGCTACATATGGAGAGACATACTTCGCCCTGCTCATTCAGGTCTACTCTGGCCATCCCGGTTTCCCTAACAACCGCTTTCTCAAGTCTGGATAACATACGTAGGCACGCGGGGGTTCTCGTGAACCTGAACAACCCCTCCGTCTCGGTGTAAACTCCGTAGTCTTCCACGAAGGTCTCAATCCCTATTCTCAGCCCACTTATCTCCAGGTTGCCAACAATGGTGATCGTTCCCTCGTCATCCATTCTGGCGGCGACTGCAAACCCAGCCTTTCGCAGAGCATCTAAGTGCTTCTTAAGAAGCTCTGGGTCTTCATACCTCTTAACGGTGACCTTGTCTCCCTCTCTAATTTCTTGGAGAGGTGCTAGTGGGCCGAGAGCCTCTCCAACGAGTACGACTGGAGTATACGAGTGGCTGAAGCCATAGAATATGCATAGAGCTTTCCCAGGGAACCAGTAGGCCACATCGCCCTTTCTAAGCCTAGAGGTTTTTTCACCGGCTGGAGGCTTTCTAAGAAAGGCTTTGAAGTACACTTCATGCTTCCAGACGTGGGCGGTCGACGTCACCGGTTTAGAGGGCCAGTCTCTAGGGAGCCCCCATAGCCTTAGAGGTATCTCGTATCCGTCTGGTAGCGTTAGCATGACGTACATGTTTCCCTAAACGTCTATGCGGAAAATAAATAGTCTTCGAGGACGCGAAGCCTTTTAACCCTTAAAGGGTAGATGTCTTCTGTGAAGAGCCATGAAGCTTGAAGAGTTTAAAAACCCGGGTAAGGAGTTCAGAGGAGCGCCTTTCTGGTCTCTTAACGACTTGCTGGAGGATGACGAGCTGACTAGACAGATAGCTGAAATGGATGATAAGGGCTGGGGCGGCTTTTTCCTTCATGCTAGGGAGGGCCTTGAGACACCATACCTCTCGGAGGAGTGGATGCAGAGAATGGAGACGTGCGTCAAGGAAGCTGAGAAGAGGGGTATGGGCGCCTGGTTGTACGATGAGGATCGGTGGCCAAGCGGGTTTGCGGGCGGCATAGTGCCGGCCCTAGGACCTGAATACAGGGCTAAGTCTTTAATGCTGTACATATGTGATAGGCTTGACGAGGTCAGAGAAGCTATTAAAATCTTTAGTTGTGAAATGAAAGACGGGGTGCCGGTCAACATAGAGCCCCTTAGGAAGGGAGAGTCCGGTGAAGATGGTAAGACCTATCTATTCTTTGTTGAGTACACGGCACCTGTCGGCGAGGCATGGTTTAATAACTTTGCTTATATAGATACTCTTAGCTATGAAGCCGTTAAGGAGTTTATAAAGTGTACGTATGAAGCCTACTATGAAAGGCTGGGTAAGTGGTTTGGAACGGCTATACCTGGGATTTTCACCGATGAACCGAACTTCAGCTCTAGCAGGCCTGGCGGCCAAAGAATCCTGGCTAGAGGAGGCAAATACCCGGCTTTCTTTATCCCCTGGACGACAAGATTCCCCGAGTATTTCAAGGAGAGGAACGGGTATGATATACTGGATCACTTGCCGAGCCTCTTCTTCGACGTCGGGGACTACTATAAAGTTAGATACGATTTCTGGAGCACGATAACCGACCTATTTCTTGAGGCCTACTCGAAACAGATCTATGAGTGGTGTGACAGGCACAATCTTAAGTATACGGGTCACTACCTGTCTGAGCAGAGCCTTTTGGCCCAGCTTAAAACTATTGGGGCGGCAATGCCCCACTATGAGTACATGCATGTACCCGGAGTAGATCATCTTGGCCGAAACATCGATGAGTTGCTCACGATGAAGCAGGTCGCCAGCGTCGCTAACCAGCTTGGAAGGGAAAGGGTTCTGTGCGAAACCTATGGATGCAGCGGCCAGAACCTGTCCTTTGAGGACAGGAAGTGGATAGGGGACTGGGAGTATGTGCTCGGAGTCAACCTGCTTAACCATCATCTATCTCTCTACACTATGCGGGGTAAGAGGAAAAGGGATTATCCGCCGAACCTGTTCTGGCAGCAGCCCTGGTGGAAATATAACAGGTTGATCGCCGACTATTTCGCGAGGCTGAGCTATGCCTTGTCAAGAGGTAAGAGGATCGTAGACATTCTCGTCATCCACACTATAGGTAGCGCATGGGCCGTGTATACCCCGTTGAAGGAATCCAGGGTTGTCGAACTTGACCAGGCCCTTAAAAGGGTTATGGAGAGCCTGATGGCGCTTAAATGGGACTTTGAGCTTGGGGACGAGAAAATAATGGCTAGACACGGATCCGTGGAGGGTTCGCAGCTTAGGGTGGGGAGATGTCTATATAAAGCCGTGATCATACCTCCGGCCGTAACGCTTGCTGGTACCACCGTGAAGTTGTTGAAGAGATTTGTTGAAAACGGAGGGTTGCTAATAGCCTTCAAGCCTCTCCCGACCATGATAGACGGTGTTAGAAATCCTGAGCTCGCCCGGTTATTCGATAAGGCTGTGGTGCTTGACCAGGTTAAAGATGGTCTGCTGGAAAATGCCTTAAAACCGGTCGCTAGGCGAGTTATCGTCCTCGACAAGGAAGATCGGATTATACCGGAGATATGGTATCATTTAAGAGAAGAGAGCGGCCGCCTCATACTCTTCCTAGCTAATATAAGCCGTGACAGGGATTACAAGGCTACAGTTAAGATTATGGGTTACGGAAGACTTGAGGAATGGGATCCGTTTACCGGTGAGGTAAAGACGTTGCCATGCTGTGTCGAGGACGGATATCTCACCGTTAAGCTGAGATTTCCGCCTGTCGGCTCGCATCTACTCGTGGTGGATATGGGATCTGAGCCCGAGCTTGGAGAAGCAGAGGTCGGCGAGGTCTCCGGTGAAGTTATCGAGCTAGAAGGTGAATGGGAGGTTGAGCGGCTAGACTATAACGCTTTGACTCTTGACTACTGTAGAGTGAGGCTGCATGGTGACGGTATATATGGTGGGGGCTCCGAGACCCGAGAGTTGGTGCCAACTTGGAGGGCCCACAGGATGGTCATGGGAAGCGGCGTTGGCAGTAGGTTCAGCCTTACCTACGAGTTTAACGTGGTGGAGAAGCCCGAAGGCAGGGTTCTTCTAGCAATAGAGACTCCTGAAAGATTTGAGATCTCCGTTAATGGTGCTAGGGTTAAATACTCCGGGAAAGGTTACTGGGTTGACACGAGTTTTAAAACCATTGACATTAGTGAATTGGTAAAGGAGGGTGTTAACACGATCGAGGTCTCCGGCGTGGCTAGGCTCGACACTGAGATAGAGAGTTGCTATGTAGTTGGGGAGTTTGCTGTGGAGAACATTGACAATAGGGAGTTTAGGATCAGACGGGAGAGAAAGACGTGCGAGCTAGGTGACTTCGTATATAAGGGCTATCCGTTCTATCCTGGCTCACTTAGGCTAGTGAAGAAGTTTTCGCTGGGCAGGGAGCCCGGCAGGGCTGTGCTTAGGTTTAAAGGTTTGAGCGCTGTAGTCACGGAGGTTTTCGTCAACGGAAAGCGTGCTGGCGTCCTCTTTATGAGACCGCATGAACTAGATGTTTCAGGCTTGCTCAGAAAAGGGGAGAACGTATTAGAGCTCGTATTGACGAGTTCTCTACGGAACCTGCTCGGTCCTCACCATCACAGAGCAGGCGAACTATTCTCCGTTGGTCCTGGGAGCTTTATGAGCGAATGGGTCGACAGGTACTGTTTCGTTCCCTTCGGCCTGGAAAAGGTTGAACTTGTCCTAGAGTAGCCCCTTTACCCTTTATCCTCCTTTAAACCTGTTACAATAGTTTTTTGTTATGTTTAAATAGGTGTAGCCGTGCTCAAGGCTAGGCTCAATCTCTGTCCCCTCGTGCCACTCGTTCCATGAGCATATCATAACCCATCTTGGGTTGAGCCTCAATATGATCTCCCAGGTGTATCTATAGGTTTCCCCATTTCTCCTAGCGACCTGGAACCCAGGTATTCTG
>CAYSTQ010000075.1:0-7910 GCA_964433855.1 uncultured Thermoproteales archaeon | reverse complement strand
GGCCGACCAGCCCGTGATAGTAGTGGTCCTAGGCACCTACTGGGACGGCTTCTACCTGGTGTCGGGTGAGGACGCAGTAATCCTACCACCCCCTAAGCCAAGCGAGAAAGGCAAGGGCGGAGGAGGGATCCTAGAGGGGATACCTGTGGAGGCCATAGCCGGGATAGCGGTGGCTGTAGCGGTCGTGGCAATACTCCTGGTGGTTAAAAAGAGGAAGTAGGGCTAAGACGGCGGCATTTTACGTTCGGTCTTTTCTTCACGTCGAAAAATTACGTGGTTGTTAAGGCCCCGATAAACTCATGGTTGCCCGCTATGTTTTTGTCTTCATACGGCTCTGGAGGTTTGAAGTCATCGCTTTTGGCGGTTAGCGCTGTTCTGACGTTTTTGGCTATTATGTGTTATTGCACGGAAAATTAGATTTAAATTTTAGGTGGATCTAATAAATTTAGGCTTACCTAAAAATGGTGACGGGCATGAAGGAAAAACCTTTAGCTACACTAAGGGGATGTGGCACGGTAACGAGGATAGAAGGGGATCTGGAGGAGCTTGGACGCCTTATCTCTCTTGGCTTTGCGCCGGGAAGGGAGGTGAGAGTTCACGTCAACAGCAGCGTTGTCATCGTGGAGATTGATAACTCGATGCTCGTGATGGATCGCCGGTTAGCATCAAAGATTATGGTTGGTGGACAGAATGAAGATTAAAGTGGTACTGGTCGGGCATCCCAATGTGGGTAAGTCTGTAATCTTCAACAACTTAACTGGGTTAAACGCTGTAGTGTCCAACTATCCGGGCACTACCGTCGAGACGTATAGGGGAAGCGTGAAGTGGAGAGGCTACACCATTGATCTGATAGACACCCCTGGCACCTACTCCATGATCCCCGCTACACAGGCTGAAGAGGCAACCTATAAGGTGATCCTTGAGGAAAAGCCTGACGTGATAGTCCACGTAGCTGACGCCGCCAGCTTAAGACGACACCTGTACTTAACGCTGGAACTCCTAGAGGCAGGGATACCATTAGTGCTAGCGGTGAACCAGGTTGACAGAGCTGAAGCTTTAGGGGTCCGCGTCCTAGAAGGAGAGCTGGAGCGCTTTCTAGGCGTCTCGGTCGTCACATGCGTGGCAACGGAGAGGAAAGGAATGGGCGTTCTCCTGGATAGAGTCATAGAGGCCTATAGACGTGGATCGGTAACCCGTCCTAAATACTCTGAGTGTATTGAAAGATTCTTAGGGCTGGTTGAGGCGCCGCTTGAGGAGAGGCTTTCCCCCGAACTGAAGCCCTTTAGCAGATTTATAGCGATACACGTGGTTCTAGGGAATAAGGTGTGCGACAGCTTAGCCCGTGCCGTACCTGAGCGTTTAAGAGCGGAGTTCCCCAGGTATGGTAGACGGCTCGTCTTAGAACGGGTAGGGATCGCGGATGCTGCCTATAGGGAGGCCGTCAGATTAGATGGGGTGAGGCGCCCTAGGCTGGGCAGGCTTGACTACGTATCGGTAAACCCGGTTTTCGGGATGGCTGTTATGGCGGCGCTCACGCTAGCTGTGACATATAGCCTACTTGGATTAATACATGAGGTGGGGCACAGGATCCCAAGCATGCTTTACTACAGTCTCTACGAGCCCTTTATCCGAGGCCTGATCGAAAACGTGGCTCCTCAGGGTCTACTCCATGATGTACTTGTCGGGGAGAGGGCGGGCATATACGGTTCACTGGGCTTGCTGACTACAGGAGTGTTCTTCGTATTCTTCATGATTATCCCCACGATTTTCGTCCTGTATCTGGTCATGGGGATGCTTGAGGATTCAGGGTTTCTGCCGAGGGTAGCTATTAGCTTCCACAGGCCGCTGCGCAGGATGGGATTGTCGGGGGATGCTGCAATGCCTTTAGTGACGGGTACCGGCTGCAGTATCGTGGGGGTGTTGTCAACGCGCATACTCAGGAGTTTTAAAGAGAGGTTTATCGCCTCTCTTTTACAGGTCTTAGGGATACCGTGTATGGCCCAGCAGGTAATGATATGGCATATTCTCGGCAGGCATGGTGCACTGTACGTTTTAGCGCTCTACCTCTTGCTGCTCGTCGTCATCATAGCCTTGGGTTTAGTCCTAAACAGGATTATACCGGGGGAAACCGGTGTTCTACTGTTAGAGCTGCCCCCGTGGAGAAGGCCGCAGCTAAGGAATCTGCTGAAGAAGACCTATGTGAGGATGATGTCTTTCCTGAGAACGGGCGTGCCTCTAGTTTTCCTAGGGATATTTCTTACGAACCTTGCCTACTATACGGGGGCGGTGACCATGATCGCGGAGCTGTTCAGCCCGGTAATGTCAGGCCTGTTGAAGTTGCCTGGTGAAACCTGTGTTGCGCTGATATTGAGCACTCTGAGAAAGGATGTCGCTGTAGGTATACTGGGAAGATACGAGTTAACCCCGCTTCAGACGCTGACAGCGGTGACCGTGGCGACGCTCAGCTTCCCATGCGTAGGATCTCTCGCCATCATGCTTTCAGAATTCGGGATAAGGCAAACGTTGAAAATGATGGCTCTAATGCTCTTAGCCTCGTTGATAACAGGCTCTCTCCTAGGACTTCTATCAATTACGTTGAGTAGCTAAACTCCCGGCGTTAAAGACCTTTCTAAACCCCGGCCTCAGCACATCCCCTTTTTAATCACCTGTGAAAACGGTTAAAGCCATGCCGGCTATCTCAAAGCGTATTTCTCAGACGAGGCATTAGAGGAGCTCTACGACATGCTTTATCCAGTACAGCTCCGTTTTTCGAAAGGTTCCGGGGAGGCGTTCATGGTCTTTCCAGTTTTCAAGTCGGGCTTTTAACCATTATCACCGTTCCTATTCCGCCTCCCCTGTAGATGCCGCCTAGTTTTTCGGCGAAGAAAAGCCTGGCTTTTTCCCCGCTGCAGTGTATCGGGTAGAGCTCTTTTACTCCGAGCTGCTTGAAGGTTTCGGTTATTTCCTCTAGCCTGCGCGTGTCTGCTCCGACTAGGTGGAACCCGCCGACTACCGCGTAGATGGGGAGCCCCGTAACGTTGTGCGCGTACTTAGCTATGGTGTCGACGCCGGGGTGCGCGCATCCGGTGACAACTATCAGCCCCCTGCCCTTCACGTAGATCATCAGAGATATCTCGTAGGGTGGCCCGTAGAGGGGGGCGGTTACGGCTACGCCCCTGTAGAGCATGGTAGCGCTGTTTACCTCGACTGGTTTTAGGCCGAGCTTCTCTACGTTCTCCTTTAGACCGGGGGAGGCTCCCGCCGGGATGTATACTGTGGCTCCAGGCTTAGCTCTGGCTATGGCCGCCAGCCCTCCTGCGTGGTCTAGATGCTCATGTGATATGATTACCGCGTCTATGCTGGCTATGTTTACTCCGAGCGCGCCCAGGTTTTTCTCCAGTAGTCCGGGGTCTGGGCCTGTATCGAAGAGTAGCTTTGCGCTGCTGGTTTCAACGTATATCGATATCCCCCACGCTGTCTCCAGGTTTTCGAGGCCGGGATCATTGTCTACTACGACTACTAGCTTAGCTGCGTCTAGCGGGTTTAGCTGGAGCTTCACGCTGGGCTCGACGACCTCTGCCCTTCTATTCTCGAGTAGGAGGGTGTAGATGTAGAGGGAGGCTGAAGCTAGGATTATGAAGGCTACGGCCACTACAGGCTTTCTTTTATCCACACTAGAATTGCTTTGCAAGCCAATATAAGGTTTAGCCAGCTGAATGAGACTATTCGTGACGCCCGCTTCCTCATCGGCGTATTCCGCTGTAGTGACGGGTTTAGTGAAATGAGGGGTCTTTATGGTAGTGTGTTGAAGCCTGCTTGTTTATAGTGTTTGTCGATGTGAACGCTGTTTTTATGTTCATTTTCTCCATTATCGCGAAGGACGTGCAGTCGGTGAAGCCCCAATGCTTATCCCTGTGTTTCCTGAATATTTCCCAGGCTTTATGAAATATTTCCTCGTCGACTTTTATGATTCTAGTTATTTTTGACGTTTTGATGGTCCCTTATTTTAACCGCTAGATCCTTGTTTCTGGTCAGGATTAACACGGCTTTGGACTTTGGAATACTAACTTTTTCGAGGACGAGGTTTTCAAAAGAAAAAATATTATTGAGAAAAGACAGGTGAAAAGAAAAATTCAGCTCTCTCTAAAATAGCTTATTGCCCCACTTGGGCATATCTTTTGACAACCCCTACAAAACTCGACACAGTTCTCTGGGTTTGTAACCTTTGGCTTATTGTCCTCGACTTCATAAACGCCATGAGGACAGAAGCTAACACAAGTCAAGCAACCCGTACACTTCTCATAGTCAATTATTGGATACCAGTTCTTAGCCACATCACTCACCCTTCTCCTTTCGTTCCTCGATGGATAATGCTTTATCTATTGCCTTAATCGCTTCCTCAGTCGTCATGTTTCTTATTTCAACGCCCACAAACTTGTTCTCGTCAAACCCGATCTCCTTGAAGGTCCAACCAAACATCTTCTTCTGCATAACTGGATCGCATCCCGCGACGATCAGCTTGTCTATCTCCTCAGTGTTTCCTTTCAGCAACGCCCTCCAGAAGTTATCCCCATCTACAGCGCAGAGCTGTGGGTGTATTACGACGAAGTCAACCTTTTTCTCCCTCCTAAAGCAATTCGCGACCTCAAATATATTCACCTTTTGGAAGGAGGGACAAGTTCCTTGACAGACACAAAGCAACAAACCCTTCATTTGATCACCCCCACATATGAAAGTGTATTCATATAAAAAATTTTTCATACATAATGATACTGTCAGGATAAGCAGTGAAGCGTTAGGGTTAAGTGTCAGGTATTACTTCAGAAAAAAGAAGGGGGACGCGTGAAGGCTGAAACCGTTATTTCCTGGGTGGTCTCAGCCTTAAAACCCCTTCACCGCAATAAAATTCCGGAAGAAAAGAAAATCAGAACAGTAGGATTACACCTGAAAAGGCCTTAACTACAGGCAGGTTGCTATCGTGAAACAATCTCAGCGAGGCTGAGTTGAAAGTTCTTGAATGCTTTTTCTGGCCTTAAGATACAGCTTTACGGATATCCTGAATCCGCTCTGGACGAGCTCGTCTAGGAGCTTTAACGCATCCTCTACGGATATTATCCGTCTCCTGGCCGCCGAGGCTATAACGTATATTGTTCCGTGAGGCTCTAGCCCCAGCCTGCACGCCGCCCGCCTCGCCAGCCTGTCGTCCACTAATACGTGGCAACCCCGCATCTGGTAAGCTAAAGCTAGGACTTCCGCTTCCCCCCGGTCGAGCCCGGGAGCCATACTCGCTATACTATCGACCAGCCTTACAGGGGCCTCCCTGACAGTCAGCATCCTCTTCCTCACGGCCTCCTCCACTTTGGCGGCGTCCTCAAACCCTTTCTCGAGCCATTTAACGACGACTTCCCTGTACACTGCCCTTGGAATCAGGACCGTGCTGTAAAGGATGGAGAGAAGGTGCAGCGCCCCTTTTTTGGACAGGTAGATCAGCGGGGAGGCGTTAGCAACCGCCCTCACTGAGGACCGCCTTCAAGTCCTCCTCAAGCTCCTTCTCCCCGTACTGTAGCTCTACGCCGCGTCTTTCAAGCTCCTCTACAAGCTCCCATAGGCTGAGGCCTGCGAGCCGCGCAGCCTTCCAGAGAGATACCCTGCCCTCCCTGTATAGCCCGAGCGCAGCTTTAATCCTTTTTTCCCTGAGCCCCTCAAGCAACGCCTCCCTGGCTACCTCGGCCCTATCCTTGCCTTCAAGCCTCGCGAGCTCCTCGATCTCCCTCTTGACCTTCTCCGGTACCCTGACGGATAAAACCTCCAACGATGCCACCGCGTATACAATCGTAAACGGCATATAATAGCTTTACGATCTCCCGCCTACAGCCACACAACCCGAATCCAGCTCCGCGGCCAGGCTCCACCCTGTTTCCAATGAGCCTACTGCTTAACTATAGGTCTATAAGGTTGTGTTAACGGTTGTTTCTCCGGTTCTCCACAGCGTTTAGCCTCTCTTCACAGTATAGTGTTTCTTAGGAGCCGGGTTTAGAGCCCTCTAAGATAGTTATTATTCACATCGCTCCCTAAATAAGAATCATATATTATCATATTTATAGGCTTGAAGGGCTTCAGAGAAGAGCTACAATAGCTACAATGGTTGCTGTAGAGTTTCAGTGCCTGCGGCTTTTATCTGGTTGGTCGTCTTAAGTCCTCCTTTTTCCTCGGTGAACCGTGTCTTCCGGGGTGACGCGGCGTTATTCTTCAAGCCTGATCCTCCTGATCCCTAGCTCGTCGAAAACGGGGTCGGAGCTTACTATGGTTCCGCCGCAGTGAGCGGCGTGGAAGGCGTCGAAGACGTTGACTCCGTGTTCCTTGATGTAGACCGCGGCTTTCAGAAGCCTCTCGTCGTCGAGACCGCAGATCGCCATAACGCTCGCCGTAACCCTGACCGGGTCGAGATTGTAGCGTTTAGCTAGGAGCATGAGCTCGATAAAGGTGACCTCCGACGTGGTTATCCGTCCCCTGTATTCTTCAAGAATCTCCCTAGCCCTGTTCTTCAGCCAGTCTCTAGGCTTCAGTAGGGCCAGGAAGAAATCGGTGTCCGCATAGATCATCCCATCTCCTCCACGGCCTGCCTCAGGATCTCCTTCTTAAGCTCCTCGACCGATTTTTCCGGCAGGCTCCTGCCGATCTCTTCAAGCTCCTTTAAGGGATCCTTGGGCTTTGGAATAATGATTATCCTGTCCCTCATCTCGACGAGGTAGACCTCGCTGCCGAGCTTCTCCCTCATCTTCTTAGGGATGTAGAGCCTCCCCTTCGAATCAATCCTGGCAAGCATTCCCCCATCATCAGAAGCTTGGTGGGAAAATATATAAAAGTTTCCACTTACCAGGCCTCCACACCTGGCCATAAGCCGGTCTACTACGGCAGGCCAACGAGTCTACGGCGTTCACGACGCTGCATCCCGGATTATTTGGAGAACTGCTATGAGCCTGCCCAATATTTCTCGGTTCTTTGCAGCCTTAGAGGCAGAAATCCCCTATTGAAATAGGGGGTGTCAAAACCAGGCTGTGGGAATAACGGCACCCGTTAACCCATAAAGCACTGGATTAATACATTTGGAACCGCTAGAACTAGGGTTCAAGCGATATCTAAGATATCTAAGGTTGCCGCCATAAAACATTCCCTGGCGGCCCTCAAAGAAGGCCTAAAAGCATTATCAGGAAGTGCCGTTAAATCAGGAGCAAGCCCGCTGCCGGTGATAACATATTTGCTGGAGCCCTCTATGAAATATAATATTGCCCTTCGCTAAAACAGGAAGCCACCCCACCGGTTCAAAGGCTCCTCACAGCAATATCGTTCTTAAGCCATACATCCCAGTAAACAGCTGCCGGTTTCCCGAGAGGGAAGCTGGAAGCTATCTTTCGTTGAGCGAGCAGATCTTTATTTTCAGCAGGAGGTATTGGCGGTCTTCGATTCGTGCTGTAACGGTATCTTGTAGCGCTTCCCGAGCAGCGGTGTTCCGAGCTCTATGGGCCTGGCTTCTCTATGACTAGTTTTGTAGCTAGGCCTCTGTGCTCTATCCTGTACTTTACCCCTGCCTTCTCAAGTTCCCCGCGGATGGCTCCGGCGAGGAACTCCCTTCTGGGCGTCCCGTGCAGCGCGGCCACGGTTCTCAGGAGTCTTACTGGTTTCCCCATCTGTCTGGCCAGCTCCCCGGCCTCTTCCGGGGATGCATCGTGGGAGATCTCGTATATCCATGCCTCGCCCCGGGGCTTCAGTATCCTGCCGGCCTCCCTGAAGAGCTTCTCCGGCCTAGGGATGTGGTGAAGCGTCCCAGTGAATAGGGCAAGCCTTATGGAGGCTGTCCTGAGGGGAAGGCTGTGGCCGTCGGCGGCTACGAGATGTATGTGGCCGTCTAG
>CAYSTQ010000074.1:0-7992 GCA_964433855.1 uncultured Thermoproteales archaeon | reverse complement strand
CTTCCTTGATACGACTGTGGATCAGTTATAGGCATATGATGGGTTGTCCAGTACGGATCGGAAAGAACTGTTAGGCGTTTAAAGCCGTCGGTATGCTACTCGGTCAAAGTGAACAGGTTCTTGGCTTTTCTACCTTTACCGACAGTTATAATAGCTATCTTCCCTTCTCTCCCCAGCCAGCCTAAAGCCCCTATCACGTCTGTCAGTTTAAGCTCAGAGGCCTTAGCTATCTCCCTTGCGCTCATCGGTCTACCGGCTTCCTTAAGCGTCCTCCATACCTTGCCAGCATTTACTCCAAAGTAAGCCTCCGGCTTGATATCCATCTTAACACCCTTAGGATAAGGAGGAGGCTTCAATAAATATTTTTTGGATGATATTAGATTTATTTAAAAATAAATAATGATAAAACGCCAATGCATTAACATCCTTATTCTTCCCGGCGGCCATCTGTTGTCCAGGTACGGATAGCCTCAGCAATAGCTTTTTATGACGCTAATGGGTTAGAGGCTTAAGCTGCATGGTGTCAGAAGAATGGTTAAAGCCCTGATAACCGGTACTCCGGGCGTCGGTAAAACCACTATAGCCAGACTGCTAGCCGACAGGATCAACTGCTTAGTGATCAGCATGGGGGAACTCGCCACCAGTGAGGGACTGGTTACCGGCTACGACGAGGAACGGGACAGCTACATGGTGGATGTCAGCAGGCTTAAGAAGAGGATAGACGAGATACTGTCTGGCTGCAGCAACGCCGTTGTTGAGGGACATATTCCGTGCGCAGTATCCTCGGAACACGTCGACTACGTGATAGTACTTAGGCTACACCCGGAGGCATTAGAGGCCAGGTTAAGGAATAGGGGGTATCCTGAGTGCAAGGTTAAGGAGAACGTCCTCGTCGAGATACTTGACACGTGTCTGCAGGAGGCCCTAGAGTGCTTTGAAGACGACAAGGTCTTCGAAATAGATACTACTGGCCGTAGCCCGGAAGAGATCATAGACGAAATAGTCAAGATAATAAGCTCCGGCCTAGGGCCACGCCCCGGCTCAGTCGACTGGATATCCAAGCTAGAGAAAAACGGTAAGCTAGACAAATATCTTTCATTCTAACCCTGTCTCAAGTCCTCCGAAGCTCGTATCCAGTATCTCGATTATCTTCTTGGCCCGTTTCTCCCCGAGCCCCTCGACTTTTTTTAGCTCGTGGGAGTGGGCTGCGAAGAATCTTCGCGGTGAACCGAAATGCCTAAGTATTTTCTCGGCCAGGTCATAGCTTATGCCAGGTATGGAGGCTATCAGGTTCACCTGGGCCTCTCTCAGGGTTTTACCGCCTTTGGCATGTCTAAGCTTAGAGGGCGACACGTATGCTTTCCGCCTGCCTCCTTCCTGAAGCCTCCTAGCCAAGGAGTAAATCACGTATGCTGTGTCCTCCTCATTCTCAGTGAAGATTGTGGACGCGCCCATTAGGGCTACGGCGGAGAGGGCTCCGAAGACCTGTCTTCTCCCAACCATGCGGTACCTGAGGCCTCTCCCGAGCTCTCCCTCAACTATAAGAATCGTTTTCTCGAAGGCGTTAAGCATTCCTTTTACCTGCTCAAAAAGCCTCTTGTCTATTATGGAGTTGATGAAGTCGTTCACTGTTTTGCGCTCCACGCCGACGTTTTCGGCGACTACGTAGTCGGCCAGTGTAAGCCTCATGTACTTGACCGTGGCGCCGAGCTCCTCGAGGAGGCTAGGCACCCTGCAGCCTCTCTCCCTATCGTCCACTATGATCGTTACGGGCATACGGGCCACCGAACGGCTGTTCCCCAGATGTATAGTGGATTTCCCGCTCGCTACTCTTATATCCTACTCTAGGGCTCTAGAAATATAGCCTGAGGTGTTAGGCTTGCAGGACTATTTAACACCGACGTTAACGGCGCTAGGGCTAAACCTAGGCGTAGGCCTCGTGATGGGGCTGGCCGTAGGCTATGCCTTGAAGAAGATAGCTAAGCTGTTCCTGCTTCTCGGGGGCCTCCTACTCCTGATACTCGTAGTGCTGGCGTACAAAGGGGTTATAACGGTTAACTACGAGATAATTGAGGAGTACACGAGATACGTGCTGGATAAGCTAAAGCTGGAGGTAACAGGCCTTGTCAGCTACATGAACACAAGCCTGCCGTTCGCAGGGGGCTTCATGGCGGGCTTCCTAATAGGGCTAAAGAAAGGTTAGAGAGCCCCGAGCCCCTGGAAATAGTTGCCTAACTGATTGACTAGGAAGGCTTAAACGGACAGATATGTTGTGAACCCGTAGCATGGATCCAGTTTCCTAAGCTAAACTTAGAATCTCGACGCCATCCGGGCCTAGCAGCACGGCGGCCGGGTTGATGCCGGGGTACCATCTACATGAGAAAACCGTTAAGAGCCGTTTTCCGAAAATCCACCTATACCCCTGCGGGAAGTATTCATGTCCTCTAACCATCGTTTTCAGCTTGTTGGCCGACATAAACCTATTAAAGACATCTTCCCCGAAGAGATAGATGCCGGGGCCTCTGGGGCTCGGCGCGAATCCCTTAACTCCCTCCCTAGGGTCGTTCCAGAGGATCTGCATACTTATCCCGGAGGGATTCATCTCGCCCTTGGGCAGTATGGATATATCGCCTAGCCGGTTGAGGCCTTTAGCGATCCCTCCGTGTAACGCCAGCGTTTCGCCGTTTATGATTGCGGCGTACGGCATCTGGGCGAACACTTCGGCGAAGAAATCGTAGGCGGGTCCACCGTACCTACCGGTTACAGCCGAATAGAAGTTGTAGTAGAAGTTCGCCAGAGAGGTTTCATGGTTTCCCCTTAGGAGAAACACCCTGTCTGGCTCCAGTATTTTAAGGGATAATAGGAAGAATATGTTCTCGAGCTGCTCCGGTCCCCTGTCAACGTAGTCACCTAGAAAAATCAGGTAGGTGTCCTCCCTTCTGCTAACCATATAGGCTTTAAGAGACGACTCGAGATCGCCGTGTGTGTCTCCGACAAACAGGACTTTCTCAGCCTTAATTTCGAGGAGCTGGGGCTCTTCCGATAATACGTTTTTCGCCTCGGATAACAGACCTGCTGCCGACGTCCATCCCGGCAAGCTTCTAGGGTTAGAAGTTAGCCGGGTTGCTGTTTCATGAGCCGTCAAGGGTCACCGCCAGCCGTCACTCTAAGGGGTTGCCTCTACAGTGAACTACGCCCATGACTCTTCTTACGAAGTTGCTGCATACATAGCATTTCAGGAAGGGTACATTCCTGCCTAGTACAGGGCACACAACATATTCCTTCTTCATGTTGCTTATCGCTTTACGGGAGAGAACGCCTTTAAGCTGGCTGGTCACCTCCCTAGGTATTCTGAACGCCTTCTCGCTTCTGAGTATTTCAACCTCATACCTGTGGTCGGCCGACATGGCGCCACCCCAAACTGTTTTACCTCGTCAAGCATTAAATTTTTGCCCGGATGATTACGCCTATTATCCAAGTGGTTTTAAGGATCCCCGATGATTCAACTAATTTGAACGTGTGGAAACGTGGGATCGCTGTTTTTACATTGTAGCATCGGCAGTTTTGCTTGTGGATGGAAGCATTCTCTATACGGCAACGTACTATCTAGGTGACTAAGGCTCTGCTTTAAACCCTGTAGGGTAAAGCCTTGTAGACGGGAGCCTGCGCTGTCAGGCCTAGCGGTAGCCTGTGACCCGTGTGGTGAGCTGCAGGCAGCCATCGGGCAGAGTAGAAAACAGCAAGGCTACACCGTGGTAATACGGGGAAACGGAACGATGCGGCTGGAGGAAACGGTTGCATGAAATCTTATACTATTAATCTTCTACCTAAGATTTTTAGTGAAGCCTTAGTGATTGAAATCCACGCACTAAAGTAAAGAGAGGTCGGCGTTTCAGCGGCATGTTTAAGTACCGGTATAGCGGCAAAGACTCTAGATGATGAGCCCGTGACGAATTGACGTAAGAATGAGAAATACCAAACCGGCTGATCTCGACGTTGTCCCGGCGGGTTAAAGGGGTTTAACAGGCTATATGTCCGGCCGTGACATGAATGAAAACATGCCGCATCACTTGGTTCGGCGGCCACCTCTCTTCTTCAGAACTAAAACAGTGGCTGTGGCTATTATCACTATAGTTATTATCTGTAGCCACGGTTGCTCAGACGCCCTCTTCACGCCGGGCTTCGGCGGCCCTAGGTTTAGCCCCACGTCCTTATCTGGAAGTAGGTATTCACCATCGTGGCTCATGGGGTGCTGGGGATCCTGTTCACCATTACCAAGAGCCTCTATTACTAAATTCATGGTAGCCGTGATCTCGTACGCCCCCCTGTAAAGCACCATAGGCTGGCCAGCGTCTACCTGGAAGGCCTCTTCACCAATCCTTACAGTGCCCTTAGCCGTTGGAAATATGACTATGCCTGAGGGCGCATATGTTTTAAACGTCTCGCCTGAACATATGGCGGCGAAGGCCACACCACGCATGTCAGGTGGAGTGTTACCCAAATCTCCCTCTCCGACTAAAGCCGATACATTCCCAGTGCTGGTTATCCAGTATAAGGACGTCCGCGGCCTTGCCATTGTCCAATATTTGTTCTTGAAGACCTCCTCGTCGGTGAACACGTGTTCGCCTATTTTTGCCTTTTCTCTCCCGAGGTAAACGACGGCCTTACAAGGCTGGTAGGCTAGCAGTATTATGTGGCCTCTGGTTTCATAGTGTCCGCCAAACAGGTTGTTCCCCTTAAAACGGCCAGTGGCGTCAACCGCAAACATCATGCCTTGATCTGCAACCTGTGCCGCCGCTATCCTGCCCGTGGAGGAAATACGGATTACGTCTCCAGGCTTAACGCCAGCTATCTTGAACTCCTTCGTGTCGTTCTGCCCTAGGGTTATTCTGCCCAGCTCTTTTCCTTCAGCGTTATAGGCCCTAACTTCGGCGTCCTCGAAAGCATGTATGTATAGTGGCGCTGTAAGTTGTATGAATAGGAATTCCTGGCCAACGTAGCCCCCGGATGTGGAGGGTATCTGCGTTGTTACGGCTGCCCTAACCGTATCCTCGGGGCCGATGTAAAGCAGGGCTATTATCCTGCTGCTGGCCTTTATCATGTAGAATCCCTTGGTGAGATTAAAGCGGATAGTTTCCATCTTTGGCTAGAGATGCTTCGCTGATTTCAGCGTATCTAGCCGATACCACGTCCGTCATCCTGTAGAGTTTCAGCGTGGTTTGGCTGGTTGCAATGGCTAAGAGCCAGCCGCTTTGGGGAGTATAGAAATAGTACGTGTAGCTGTCTTCAGCTAAGTAGCCGTGTATTAGGATAAGCATCAGCCCAAACATCATTATAAGCCGGGTGACCATAGCTTTCTTTACCGATTGTTAAAAATTTAATTCTTTCTAGGCTAATGGAGATAATGCCCAGCCTTAGAAATTACGATGGAAGGCTCGGAGGGCTCGATTATTTGGGTGCCTTAAAGAGGTTTTGACGTTTAAACGTCTTTAACACGGAAGCCGGCGGTCTCTGTAATGACGTAAAGAATATAGTTGTTTAAGTTTTCCTTATAACCCAGGTGAGCGGCATTGTGTAGACCGTTGATAGCCGCGGCCGTCCTACTTTTCCTGAGCTTCACAGCCGCCTTCTACTTTGTCCGCGTCAACGCATCCGGCAACGGTTTCCACTACTATGGCCATATCCCGCCCGGATCTAGCCCAGAGCTGATAGTTGTGGGCTTCAACGACGACACCTCTGTTGAACTCTACGACATAACGGATCCCTCCAACCCGGAGCTTCTGAACAGCACTACGCTGAATAAGGGCCGCGCCGCCGTCATCTACGTCTACAAGGCCCACTACAAGCCACGCTATTTCAAGGTTGTGTCAAACAAAAGGATAGGAGTGCTTCTAACAGAGATAACCGTGGGCTCAACCCTGTACCCGGCTATAACCGGCGGCTTCGCAGGAAAGGAGTTCGTGCTTATGAGCAGGATGCCTAAATACGGCAAGTACACGGCGGTCTACGCGTACGAGGACGCTAAAGCCACGCTTTACGATGAGAAAGGCAACAAGATAATGGAGATAGAGATACCTCAGGGCAAGGGCGTCAACCTAGACCTGGTACCGAAGAAGCCGTACAGGCTGGTTTCAACTGGCAGGCTGCTCATCATCAGTATGGCTGAGGACTGCATTACGTATCTCGTCGACGAGCAGGGCAGGCTTAAAGGGAAACATTTTGGAGGTGGAGGCTTTTCGCCTCCGATGGGCGGCAACGAGATAGGCGTGGTGGTGATACCCTATGAGGCGGGCGAAGTTAAAATATACGATAATAACGGTAAGTTGCTGGCCAGCCACGTATTCGAGGAGGCGGAGGCCGAGCTAATGGTGCCCTGGGTCGTCAAGCTGGGGGGTAAGCCCAAGGAGTTCAAGGTGGTCAGCACGGGCATGATCAGCGTCCTAGCAGGCAACATGGACTCTAGCGGCAGTTTCGGGGACGACGCCGCCTCCATAGTGATACCAGCCGACGAGAAGGTCGGCCTGTACATGCCGAGCTACGCTTATGCCGCAATAATCGCTAGTGAGTCAACAACCATAGCTGTCGGCGGCGAACTGCGTGAGCTAGATGAGGATGAGCACCTGCTAATCGTGGTTGACCCGTCCATACTGGATTACCTTAACGCTACCGAGTCCTCCAGCGACATAGTCGTCCTGCCGGTAGGCACCAACGCCACCGCGGTGAGGGCTACACGCCCGGTGACTGTGCAGGTAAACTATCTGGGCGGCTGGGATAACTGGTGCACCTATATATTGGCTGTGGAGGACGCGGAGCTTAGCCTGAGCCCGCCTAAGCCGGGTGGTGAGATAAAGGAGGTTAGGATAGTCAGGGGAGGCGGGGGAATCCCGTTTGAGGCCGTTATAGGCGGTGTCGCGGGAGCTGCAGTAGTAGCCGTTGTTTTAATCTTAAGAAAGAGAAAAACCTAAGACGCTTCTGCCGTACTATGTTTTTAACTCCCGGGTTTTAATCCTTGTTAAAAGCTTAAGTTTGTCATTTTATGAGGCATATTCGCGGCAGCTCTGTAAATGTTTTAATATTTTGCTCTACAATACTACTGCTGGTGAGACGGATGGCTGGGATCAGGGTTACCGTCTGGAACGAATATATTGCGGAGAAAAAGAGCCCTAAGGTCGCTGAGGTTTACCCTAAGGGAATGCACACGGTTATAGCTGAGTTTCTCAGGCGTGAAGGGTTTGAGGTCAGAACAGCTACTCTGGAGCAGCCAGAGCACGGATTGACTGAAGACGTCCTGAATAATACTGACGTTCTCATATGGTGGGGGCATGCTGCCCATGATAAGGTTAGGGACGAGGTCGTAGATAGAGTTCACAGGCGCGTACTGGAGGGTATGGGACTGATAGTGCTTCACTCGGCTCACTACTCGAAAATATTCAGGAGGCTTATGGGGACTACGTGTAGCCTTAAATGGAGGGAGGCTGGCGAAAAGGAAAGGCTATGGGTTGTAGCGCCGTGGCACCCTATAGCTGAAGGAATAGGTGATTACTTCGAGCTTGAGCACACAGAGATGTACGGGGAGCCGTTCGACATACCCCCACCGGACGAGCTTGTCTTCATAAGCTGGTTTAAAGGCGGTGAAGTCTTCAGGAGCGGTTGTTGTTTCTACCGTGGAATGGGCAAAATATTTTATTTCAGGCCTGGCCATGAAACCCACCCTATATATCATGACCCGGTGGTTCAGAAGGTGCTGACCAATGCTGTCCGCTGGGCTGCACCGGTTAAAAGGCCTAGACCCGTCCTAGGCAACGTTAAACCGCTCGAAAAACTATAGCCAACCATCCTCATCCGCGACTAGCCGAGCCTTCAAGCCAAAACCCGTGTTTTTATCCTCCTAAACTAAAACCTGTTTTCCAGGTTCCTGTGGGCTGCTCCCTACTGAGGTAGGGGGCTTTCGGCGTTTAGCTGGGGCTTTACGCCTCCAGCCTCATCTGCTGG
>CAYSTQ010000073.1:0-8122 GCA_964433855.1 uncultured Thermoproteales archaeon | reverse complement strand
CTAAACACGTCCTCTGCGCCGCCGTACTCCAGAATTCTGGGATTAAAGTTGCCTATGAGACACAGCCGGTCTCCGAACTTTTCCTTAACGTAATCTAGCCGCATGCCAGCCAGCGCATCTATTCCCTGATAGGCATCAATACCTGTATCGACCACGTCGTCGAGAATAGCCCATATGTTGCCGTCTGAGTGAAGTATGGTAAACCCTCCCCTTCTTTTAAATGCTTCAACTTGTTGCCTCAGAGCTGGCTTAACGAACTCGCGGAACATGGCTGGTTGCATCCATGGTCCATTGGCGCATCCATAGTCCACGCACATCATGATTGCGTCAGCGCCCTCGTCTAGAGCAGCCTTACCCACCTCTACGGCGTACCTGACGTGCCGGTTTATGACGGCTTTTACGACGTCAGGTCTAGTCCTCATCCACATTAACACGTGTGTTAGCAGTCTCGGCCTAGAAACTATGGGCCCCCAACTCCCATCAGCATCAAACGATATGAAGATCTCGCCTTTAACCATTTTCACGATGTATCTTAGCGTTTCAAACATTTCCTCGCGGGGCTCGGGAGGCGGCTGCCTAGCCCATTCAAGCATCTCATCCGGGTCATATAGTTCAGGCTCGTCGAGAAACCAGAAGCTACCGCCACTATACCTGTACCTGGAACCGTTTATCACCCAGAGGTCCTCCTCGAGACGTTGCGCCTTGACATCACGGGAATAGCCACCTGGAGCCCTAATATAATCCAAGCCGGCCCTAATATGGCACTCGACAGTTTCCTCAGCTATACGCCTGTTAAGCCTGCCTACGTCAACCCCTTTATTTATAAGCTCAAGACAGAACGGGGAGTTGTTGAATACGGGTGTACGGCCCAGTATTCTGCGGGAGATGGACGGCGGCATATGCATTTCAAATACTGGGACCATGTCTGGCTCCTCTAGCTCGAGCGCTGCCACCATTCTTTCCCATGAGTTCAAGCCGGGACACCCACCTACATGAAGCCTCTAAAAACTTATATAGTTCCTGGGAACCTCCCTTCGCCGGTGTAGCCGTATGTGGAGGAAACGTGTTCTCGCCTTCTACTACGTATGGTACGGGACACCCTGGGGCCCCTTTGGAGCCTGGAGACACTGGGGTGTTGGAGACCGGCCTGAAAAGATAATCCCGCCGGGAATAAGAGATATAGAAGCAACGCATTATCCACTTGACGGGGTTTACGATTCCGGAGATGAATACGTTATAAGGAGGCACCTGATGCAGGCCCAGCGGTTTAGCATTGACGGCTTCATAGTGTCTTGGTGGGGCCTAAAGGACTATTCCCACCTAGTGCTTGAAAAAATCCTTAGATTGGCGCCCAAGGACTTCATCACAATATATTATGAGACAGCTATGACTCATGGGCTTAGAGAAAGAAACAGGGAGAAGGCTATTGAAAAAATATACCTAGATCTTCTAGCTCTAGCCGAGAAGGCGGTGGACGAAAAAGCATGGATGAGGGTTAACGGGAAACCCGTCTTCTTCATATATATTGCGGAGTCCTACAAGGTGGATGAATGGAGACAGGTCAGGGACAAGCTTGAAGCAGCTGGCCACGAGCTGTTTCTTGTAGGAGACACTTTCAAGAAGGAGTACCTCGACGTTTTCGACGGTCTGCACACTTACAACCCTATATGGATAACGCTGAGAGGCAGGAGCTTCCACGAAGTATATTCAAAGGTGGCTGGAGAGGTTAAAGAGAGAGGCGGCTTATTCGCCGCAACCGTTATACCCGGCTGTGACGACAGGAAAATCAGGAGCCCGGGCGTCTATATACCTAGGGAGGACGGCCGATATTACGTAGACGGCTGGCGGGCAGCCGTGGAGAGCGGTGCCGACTGGGTGCTTATAACAACATGGAACGAGTGGCATGAAGGGACAGAAATCGAGCCAAGCATAGAGTACGGGTTTGACTACCTCTATCTAACCGCTGAAATGGCCAAAGTCTTCAAGAGATGAGATTTACTAACTTTTCTTTTACCATATCCCAGGCTTTTCCGCCTTGTAGTGGTTGGCTACACTTTAATGTTTGAGCTCGTCGTCCTCAGACCGGGACATACCGTTCATTCTCCGGCGTTTCTCGATACATGATGAGACCATGGATCAAGACGTATGTTAACACGTGGATGTCATCTGCGCATAGCCTACTGTTTCTAGAGCTAAGTCTTTACTGCCATCATGCTAACTTGATAAACAGCGTTTCTCCGGAGGGCTGAGGCTTGAACGAGAGCAACTTAAGGCTGCTTGAAGCCTACCTAGATCATCTCATAGCCAGGAACAAGTCTAGCCGGACAGTTAAAACCTTCCGTAGTCTGCTTATCTCGTTCCTCGAATACCTTGGGGACAAGGATCTGGAGACGGCTACGCAGCGGGATATTGACGGCTTTCTAGCCTCTCTGAGGCGTAAGGGTGCTAAGGACGGAACCATATATAACGCGGCTGTTGCGGTGAAAAGATTCTTCGAGTACATTGAGGTTGAAAAACCACTTAAAGGCTTTGAACTACCTAAACGTAGGAGAAGCCTTCCCCGTTTTCTTTCGGAGAGGGAAGTTGAGGCATTGATTAACTCGTGCAGCGGGACTACGGAACGCCTAATAGTATCCTTGCTCTACACTACCGGAGTCAGGGTCTCCGAGCTGGTAAACATAAGGGTTAGGGACATCGACCTGTCTTCGCAGACGATACGGGTCGTAGGCAAGGGCGGTAAGGAAAGGATAGTGTTCTTCAACGACGAGGTAAGGGAGCTCATAGAGCTCCACATAAAGGCTAACATGCTCGATGAGGAGGACTACCTGCTCAAAAGCAGCAGGGGCAATAAAATGGATTACACAACTGTGGAGAGAAGGCTTAAACAGATAGCTAGAAGAGCTGGCATAAGGAAGAAGGTCACTCCACACGTGCTACGCCACACCTTCGCCACACATATGCTTAAACGCGGCGTCAACATAAGGGTTTTACAGGAGCTCCTAGGCCATTCAAAGCTTAGCACAACACAGGTATACACACATGTAACCCCCGAGATTATGAAAAACGAATACGATAAGGCCTGGAGGAAGCTAACCTGCCCAAACTGCGGGAATGACGTGTACGGCAACGCCTCAAGATGCCCTTACTGCGGCTCACCCATGCAGACCCCGGCCTTAGCCACATGGCGTTAAACGCTCAACCTTAATTACGCCAAAACGGGTCTTATAACCTGGTGCCTGTCATGGAAACCGTATTATCAGATGAGATGCGTGTTTTAGAGGAGAACGCTGAACACCTAGGCGTCAGCAGACTGACGCTTATGGAGAACGCCGGAAGAGCTGTGGCGGACGAGGTTGAGGCCAGAGCTGGAGCGGCTGGGGGACTTAAAGTGGTTGTGGCCGCTGGCCCGGGAAACAATGGTGGCGACGGAGCTGTAGCTGCACGCCACCTAGCAGCGCGAGGCGCTAGAGTGACTGTCGTGGCAGTTGGAAAGCCGGGAACCGCTGAGGCTGCAGTAAACTTTGAGACCCTAGAAAACCTGTTTCTATCGGTGGAGATCATTAGGATAAAGGATCCGGGCGACATCGCTAAAGCTGGGAGATACCTGGATGAAGCCGACGTGATAGTTGACGCCCTCCTAGGCACAGGACTACGTGGAGCTGTTAGAGAGCCCATTAAGAGCCTTATAGAGAGGATCAACGCCTGCCGGGGGCTTAAGGTAGCCGTAGATGTGCCGTCTGGCCTTGACGCTGACACCGGGGAGATACACGGGGTATGTGTTAAGGCGGACGTGACAGTCACCTTTCATGCTGTGAAGCCCGGTCTGCTTAACGCTAAGGAAAATGTAGGCGAACTAGTCGTTAAGGATATAGGGATACCTCCTGAGGCTTGGCTACTCGTCGGCCCCGGGGACGTACGTAAGGTTGTTAAGCCTAGACCTGACTGGAGCAAGAAGGGGGATTTCGGCCGGATAATTGTGGTCGGCGGCTCTAAGGAGTACTCCGGGGCGCCAGCGATAGCTGGGCTGGCGGCGCTTAGGGCTGGAGCCGACTTGGCGATAATCATGGCTCCCGAGCCCGCGGCTAGGGCGATACGCGGCTATTCTCCCAATTTAATAGTCAGGGAGCTGCCTGGGGATTATTTAGGGCTGGACCACGTTGACGCCATCCTCGAGACAGCTACCAAGGCAACGGCGATCCTGTTAGGGCCGGGCCTAGGCCTACAGGAGGAAACGGTGGCAGCCGTGCTGGAACTCGTGGAGAAAGCCCATGTAAAGCTGGTATTGGATGCAGACGCCATTAAAGCCCTTTCAAGAAACCCAGGTTGCCTGAAGGAAAGAAGAGCCGTGCTTACACCCCACGCTGGTGAGCTGAAGATACTGACCGGGCTTGAGTTGCCCCGCTCCATCCGCGACAGGATGACCGCCGTGGAAAAGGCAGCCTCCATTCTCAAGACAACCCTAATCGTAAAGGGCTTCTACGACGTGATATCGGACGGCGCCAGAACCCGCGTTAACGCCACCGGAAACCCCTACATGACGGTGGGAGGCACCGGCGACGCGCTGGCCGGGGTAACAGCAGCCATGTTGTCGCTGACCGAGGACGTATTCGAGGCTGCCTGCGTAGCCGCCTATTTAAACGGTCTGGCTGGCGACATAGCGGTTAGAGGGAAGGGAGGACCGATAACGGCGACAGACGTCCTCGACGCAATACCTAGAGCCATAGCCTCAGCTAGGGGGAGAGCCGACGTAAGCCTTGGCTACAGGCTCCTATTTAAGAACTAGACATCTTCTCAAGCTCGCTCATGTAACGGTTAACATCGAAGAGCCAGCCCTTATCTTCATCGAAAAGATGCAGAGGAACAGGCTTCCAGGCCTCAACCTCACGAAGCACAGCCAGCTGGTACTCCCAGACCTCATACTCCCGGAAAAGCCTCTCCTCGATGCTGTCCAAGAGATCCATAGCCCTGCTAACAGGCATTTCAAGCTCTACGAGAAGCCTCTTCTCTCCAAGCTCCTTAGCCAGGGATACTATAAAGGGGGTTTTAACGATTAGGCTCGCGAAGTCCTTTAACCCACGCATATTCTCAAACCTTAGGTTAAGCAGGTAGAGCCCGAACGTTTCAGGCGGAAACCTCGGCGTCCTGACCCAGTAGCACCCTATAAGCTTGTCCTCGACATGTACGTCGTAGTGGTATTTCAGGAGCGGCCTGCTCAAGCTTTCACCGCTCGAAAGCCTTTCTTTGACAACCTCGCTCAGCTTACTCATGGCGTCCTTCTCCAACACGTAGACTATAGCCACATCCAGCCAGTCAGCCTGCAGCCTGAAACTATCAGGCTCCTTCAGGCCGAGCTCCTCGTCGTTCAAACCAGCCGAGATCTCAAACGGTATTTCGAATCGCCACATCCTGCTTTTAACATCGAAGAAGGAGAAGTCTGGCAGATGAAACATGTAGTCCGTCGTGTAGAGGACTGTGTGGCTTTGAGCGATAAGGCCGATCCCGATCTCACCGATGATTTTTTCAAACTCCCTCACGCGGTCAGCCGGAACTGTGAAGTGAGCGTAAAATCCGTTGACAGCCCCCTTAGCCCTGTAAAGCCTATGTAGGTAATCTATGGTAGACAACGCCTTCCTAAGAAATCCATGGCTACCCGGCTTAACCTTTGCCAGGATCACGGCGTTAACCATGCCCAGTGGTGCATGCCTTGGAGACATGTGCACCCGTAAGCCGCTCTCCCTGCAAAGCTTGGTGATCCTGGCGTATATCGTCCGCTTAGGTATGCCGACAGCCCTGGCTATCTCGGATAGATTCCTGCACCCGATCCTAGCTATCTCCTTAAGAATCCTTATGTTTACATCGTCTAAGTGCCTAAGCGTTTTAGCGGAATACTCGGCGAAAACCTTCTTAGACCTTGTTTTTCTCAAATAACCACCCTTAAACTGTAATAATTACCCAGAGATAATGTCGATAATCTATTATATTCTTTTAGGATTTCGTGCAGGAACCCACATTAAACGAATTATAGAAAAGAAAAACCTAGACGTATATTAATTAAATCCTTTTCAAGTAATCCCCGACGAAACAAAGCCTATCCCAGGTCCTTCCAGCCGATAAGCGTGACGCCGTATTCCTCAACCAGCTTAGCCGCCTCAGGAGAAGTGACCAGCCTATAGTCCAAGTATCTTTTTATATAATGCTTGCCCCGGATCGCCGCTCTAAGCTCCTCATCGTCAAGGCCTAAATGCACTATGACCTGATTGACCGTGCCAGGCCTAAGCCTGGCAAGTATAGCCCTGAACCCCCTTATCCTCTCCTGGAAATCGTCGCCCGGTATCTCCGTGTAGAGCTCGTCAAGCATCGGCGTGCCGAGCGCCTCCATCTCCTTTACAAGCCCATCTGGTAAAACGACGCCCTCCTCCAAGGCGCGCCTAACTATTTCAGCGCTCGGCTTCACAAGCATGGGTCTAAGCCCGTGCTCCACGGCAACCTTCATGTAAGTCCTTAAAAGGACAGGCCTCTGATACACCGTGCCCATATGGGTATCCAGGTGCGAGGGCTTAAACCCGAGCTCAAAGCTACGCTTAACCTGAGCCCTCAGCTCAAGTTCAACTTCCTCCACCCGGGCCTTCGCGGCATCCGAGGCTCTCCTCCACAGGTAGCCTTGGTCATCAAGGAGCGACGGGACAAGGTTCTTCGGGGCGACTGGCCCCCACCTGTAAAACCTCCATTCGCTCGTGAGCGTGGAGTGTATCCCGTGATCATAGCCGGGATTCTCCTTGAAGAACTCGGCAGCCTCAAGTATCCAGGGACACGGGATCATCAGGCTGCAGCTTGACAGTATGCCTTTACGGAATGCCTCGAAGGTAGCCTTGTTAGCCGAGTGGCACATGCCCACGTCGTCTGCGTGTATTATCAGAAGCTTTTCACGGGGGTCAAAACCGTACTGTTCAATCATGCGGTTCACCGCTACTTGTCTTCCTTAAAAGACTTATATTTGTTAAATTTATCCTTAATTCTAAAACAGCTGAGGGGGGCTGCTTGACGACCCCTGCTAAGATAGGTAAGGTTCCCCAGAAAATGAAGAGGTTCTTCAGCCAGCGAGAAGGCCTGCCGCATACCGAGGTAAGGGACGTGGCCGCTGGAGGAAGCGGCGTCTACGCTCTCGCCGGAGAACATCTATGCAGGCTTGAGAAAGGAACGTTTAAAACAATAGCTGAGCTCGAAGGGGCTAGATCCATAGCTCTTTACAGGGGCCGCGTATTCATATGTAGTGGCTCAGGCTTTTACGAGATAGAGGAAGCCCGGGTTGCCAGGCATCTGGAGGGAGACTATGTTAAGGCTGTGTTAGGCCCCCGCGGCACGCTGTGGATACTATCTCGGGACAAGGTGGTTGAGTGGAGCGACAAGGTGCTGGGCGAGGTAAGGCTGCCTGATGACCGCGGCGAGCCGCGTAGCCTGGCGGTGGACAGCTCGGGTACGATATGGGTCGCCACCGGCGACGGGCTCCTCTCATACAGAGATGGCGAGTGGAGGCGGTACACTGCTGACGGCGAAAACGGGTTGCTGAGCAGCGACGTAAGGGCTGTCGCCGTAGACTCCGCCGGGCACCTATGGGTCGGCACGAGCCGCGGGGTCAACGTGTTCTGCGGGGGAGGATGGGAAACCCTGACCGGGCGGGATGGGCTACCCTATGAGGACGTCACAACAATATTCCTGTCACCCAACGGGGACAGGTGGTTCGGAACGGCCGCTGGGGCGGCCAGGCTGAGGAAGGGTAAATGGAGCTTCTTCGCCCCCCAGAGGTGGTTGCCCAACGAGTATGTGACGGCGATAACCGTGGACGCCGGGGGGGCATGGGTGGCTACGCGGGGAGGGCTCGCCAGGCTATGGGAGGTTTACATGAGCCTTGAGGAGAAGGCCGCTCATTACGAGAGGCTGATCCGTAAATATCATGTCAGGATGGGCTTCGTGAACCCGGTGCTGCTCGACGAGCCTGGAGATCTTTCGAGCTGGCGGCATGAGGTAACCGATAATGACGGGCTGTGGACCGGGCTGTATCTGGCGGCTGAATGCTTCCGCTATGCGGCCACGGGCGACCCTGAGGCTAAGAGGAACGCGATAG
>CAYSTQ010000072.1:0-8136 GCA_964433855.1 uncultured Thermoproteales archaeon | reverse complement strand
GGCGAGCCTGCATTCCGACGGGATCTCTGAAAGACCTGCTTCAACCACTTTCTCGGGATCCCCTTCGGCGAAGGCAGCCGCTATCATGGCGGCCACGTACATCTCGCCGTAAATCCCGTTTTTAACGTGTGAGAGCCTGGCGTCCCTGTAGGCCAGTTCGGCTGCGCGCTCAGGCCAGCCCGGGGAAACATAGCCCCATAGGTCGGCGCGTATCTGGGCCCCGATCCATTCTCGATATGGGTTGAGGTAGACCGCTGTCTCAGGAGGCTTCAGGCCTAGAACAAGGTTTCTGTAGGCGCATCTCTCCGCCGTGTATACGGCCAGGTATGGGAGGGAGGAGAGCCATTCACGCCCCACGTCCTCAGTACTGAAGACGCATCCTTTCTTCTCGACGAGCTTTAGGGCGAGCACCGTGTAGTCTATGTCATCGTCTCTCTCAACCCGGCTTATCCTTCCCCTGGTTAACCGTAGCCTCCAGTCGGTGAGCTCCTCTGCGGTAAAGGCCTCCTCCGGGAAGTATGATTTGAGCGGGTATTCGCCGGCTTCCTTAAGCCTCTCCTTTATCCTGCTGTGGCGCCAGCCCTCGACCGGTTTCCCGATCATGCAGCCTATGCAGCGGCCTAGCCAGCCGCCCAGGATTTTGTCGCTCAGCTCCTTCCGGGATAGGTCTAGGCTCAGTCTTCTCGGGCCTGACGGTCTTAGCCTCCGTATATTGGCCAGATCGCTGGGCTCCACATACCTGAAGCTGGGGCTTAAGGGCAGTGCTTGCATCTCCCTGTAGAGAGCCAGGAGCCTGCGGACGCTGAGGCTGGCTTTTCTGAGTTTTTTCTCCAGGCCGGAGACGTCGCGCCCCTCCTCCCTTAACTGTCTTACCTCATCTTCTAGAAGCCTCGCAAGCTCGTAAGGATCTGGGCTCCACATAAGCTATAGATTCCTGGATAAGGATTTTAGGGTTTGGACTATCCTAGTTAGGCCTGCGTAGGTTGTCAGAGTTTTCCATAATGCTATTAAGGACCAAAAACATGGTAATTACTTCAGCTATTCAGTCATCTTCTAAAATCTTTCAGGCTTAATTCTCCTATATTTAAAAGATCCTGGTCGAGCAGGCCTAGAGTATAGCTCTGAGCATTGGGACTTGGAAAGAGTTACATGGATATGTACTGGCTATGGCACTCCTGTAAGGTTAAACCGGATTAATTAGCTTCTGTCGCCCCCGTATTTTTCCCTAAGGATTTCCGGAGTTACCGTTACGTCTTTCAGCTGGTGCTCTTTGATGAATTCTCTTAACTTCCTGTCCAAGGTTAGGAAATGAATTTCGTTATCCACAGCGGTTGCATATAATATGTTGTCGAACATATCCCTGTGCCCTAGCGTGTAGAGTCTAAGAGCTTCTCTGAAGACCCATGGTGACTCATCTATTGCTTCAGGGCCATAAGCGACTGTAGATGCACCGGCTTCAGCCATTGCATAGGCCTCCTCACGCTTTAGCTGGCCTCGCCTTACCTCTCTTAAGAGGATCAGAGAGGCCTCTAGTATGCTGTACCTAGAGAAATAAATCCTGAGGCTACCTCTGTGCTCGGCCAGAAACCTCAGGCAGTTCTCAACTTCTTTACTACATCCACTCCGAACGATGGGAGTAAGAAGGACGTGTCAAGCAGTAGTGGGATGTTCAATTCAGACACCTAAGACCTCACTCTGTATTTCTAGGCTGGCTTCCTCAGCCTCCTCAGGCGTCATCCTGAGCTTTTTCGGTGTCTTGAGAGACGCCTTGAAGAAGTCTTCGGCTTTCCTGAGGATGAGGTTTCTCCCTCTAACCAGTAATATGAGCCTGTCTCCCTCCCTTATGTCTAAAGCCTCGGTAACCCGTTTAGGTAGGTAGATGGCGTTTTTCTTTCCGACCCTTACAGTAACTGTCTGATTCAATCAGATATCACCATAAAATGTCTGGTAATACCAGTGAAAAACGTTATGCTGAGATAAGGGATAGCCTCTTGAACGTTTGAAATAACTCAGAGAGGTCCGAGCCTATCACCGGTCAACGCAGATGTAACATCCGAGAGTGTTTAATTATGGAATCCCGTAGTTCTTCCTCACTATTAATTGTAGTAAAGTCATGTTAATCTATCCATATTTATGTCAGAGCCAGCTGTATGCGAAGATTTTTCTTGCTTTTCAATTCCCTGTAGTTTATTTAATATAGTGAGTGTTTATGCCCAGCTTTTCAGATATGCTTGCCTGCTTCTCATCACCTGTTAATAGTTCTCCGTATTTTAGGGCTTGTGCAATGTATAGGGAGTCGTAGACTGTTATATTGTGTTCGAGGGCTAGTTCAACAGCTTTATCGATGTACCTGTCTTGACTCTCTAGAACCACTATGTTTTCGTGAACCAGTCTTCTCAATTGCCTGTAGATGTTTAGGCCCATGTCGGCAGTTATTACCTTTCTAACAACTACGTGTTTCCAGATAGCGTTGGCGACCTCCTTCACAGCGAGATCCAACGAGTAAACCTTCTTCAACAGATAGTCTTCAACAGCTTCCCAGTTCTCCTCCCTTAATAAGTACTTGGCTAAAGCTGAGGCGTCAATGACTATCACGGTCCCCCCTCACGTAACCCACCACAGTTCCTTGCGGAACCTCGGGAAGTTGCTCAATAACCTTTCTTACCTCCTTTAGAACCTTCACCCGGTAAAGCTCTTCAACTCTAGCCTCCAGAAATCTTCTAATCTCCTCGCTCCAGTTAATGCTATTCCTCAGCAACTCCATTTTCTCTTTAAGTTCGCGAGGAACGCGGACGCTGATAACTACACTCATGCTTGTAACCCCCAAGCCTACATAATACCTTGTAATACATCACATATAAAGGTTTTGTAATACTGTCTCACGGAAAAAGACCACAGCAAGCCTCTGTAAATCGTATTACGATGAAAGCTGACAACAAATCCCAAAAGCATTACGTACACCCATTTCTCATTTCCCTGCTTAAGTAGGGGGTTCTTGCTTCTCGTGGGGGTTCATCAAAGCATGAACCGTGTAACCAGCCCGTTATCTCTATCTCTCCAAAGAGGGCTCGAGATTATAATTCCGCATCTCTTAGCCATATTTAATACTCCTACTACATTTGAATTCATCACTTTCCCACATTTAGGACAGTGGAACAACTCTCCATACCTTTTAGCAACCCTGTATCACACTACCTCATTAACCTTATCAAGACCGGGGGCCGATACCACCTTCTTCCCTAGGTTATGGAAATAATCGTCCTTATATGAGGTAATTTATATATCACCTTATATTCCTACATTACGGGTAGACCTATGGGTAGGTATATAACGGTTTCAACTAAAGTTAGGAAGGAGTTAAAAGAAGAAGCAGAGAAGTTAGGGATAAACATTTCTGCGGTGTTAAGGAAGGCCCTAGAGGATGAAGTTAAAAGACGCAAGCTTGAAATGCTTAAATCTAAACTTGAGGAAATAAGCGCGATCCTTGACAAAATAGATATAAATAGAATTGTTAGAAGCATTAGAGAGGATAGGGAGAGTAGATGACCACATTAAGACTCCTTTTCGATGCTTCTTCAATAATATACGCATTAAAATTGAAATGTGTTGAGATACTTCATGGAAACTATATTCAACATTTAACAATATATGAGGTTCTTAACGCTATCTGGAAAGAAACATATTTAACTAAGAGCTTAAGCCGCGGGGAAGCCGAAAGGTTTATTAGAATATTCGCAGAGGCGTTGGATTATTTAAACATATTATTAATCCATCCCTATGAGCTCGAAGTTTTTAAAACAGCAGTAGGTTTAGGCCTAACCGTATATGATGCATCATATGTAGTCCTTACGGAAAAGAACGATTTAACGCTTGTAACAGAAGATGAAAAACTCAGGAAAAAAGCAAGCAAAAAAGTTAAGGTAGTAAGCTTGAGAAAAATAGTAACGTGAGCCATTGAAACTTTAGTAAAGTGTTGGCTATAAATTAAAGAACTATTTAAGAAACTTCTCGGCTTTCCCTTTAGTCTCTTTAGGGGTGGAAGGAGGGCTTTTCCACTCCTTAGCCTTATGGGTTTACACATACTAGGATTACGCTGCACTGGTCTTTCCAAACCGTTACCTGATACCTCTATTTCAATAAACCATTTTCATCCCTCACTACCTTGTTTTTATACTGTGGACCTCGCCGAATTTTCCTCAGCGACCAGAAAACCTGTTTTCTCGTGGAGAAGGCAATAGCTTAAATAGTTATTGGGAAGGGTTAGATTGGTGGAGCGCCTTGCCGCGACCAAGCAAACTAGCTGGAGCTGGTAGCCGCGTAGCTATATTCTACGAGGAATTCTTCCCATACCATGACAGGGACCCCAGTCTGAGCCCCAGGTATGAGGCGAGCCTAGGCGCGCCGAAGATACACCCTAAATGGGTCAGAGAGGGACTTCTGGAGCTGGGAGTGAACGTTGACCTAGTGTCCGCCGATCAGTTATGCGACCCTCAGGCGTTTAACGCCAGCGAGTACAGCGTCCTAGTATGGGTTTATGGCAGCACCTTCCCCATCAACGCCGTGAGGAACCTGATAAGCTATCACCGGTCGGGCGGCTGCATGCTTATCCCCACGGGCGTCCCCTTCGCTATACCGTGCGTCAAGTTGACGGACGGCGAGTGGCTCGCGCTGGGTTACTATGAGGGCAAGAAGCGGTGGGAGTTCCTCAGTGATAACCACTACTACACGAGCCAGATGGAGAAATGGTTTTCTCACTTAAAGCTGGGCACAGGCGGCTTCAAGGAGACGGATGACGCATGGGGCTTTAAATACTTCGGGGATAGGGATCCTATAGGGCTGGGCAGCATAGGCTGGGAGAACATTCCGTTCAGCGGCTACATAGGCAGGTACGCGGCCCTGCTCGACCCGGACACCCTGCCGCCGGAGGACGAGGTGATAGGGATAGTTGGTGTCGAGGGATGGGAAGGCGATCTCAAGGGCTACTCGACGGCAGTGATAAAGCATGGTTGCTCCAGGTTTAACGGGGCCATAGACATATGGGGGCTCGGCAGCATACTTCCAGTCCGGCTTGAACGCGACGCTCTCATGAACCTGATCCTTAAATCCGTCCTTTACCTGCTCAAGGAGAAGGGGTTGCTGGGCGAGGAGTACGAGAGGCTGCGCCGGAAGGTGGATGCTAAATACCCGCCGCGCCGAACGTACAAGCCGGCGCCGAGGACGGGTAAGGCCCCGCTTTTCCCTAGGTCAAGTCAGCCCAGTAAAACCCTTTATGTTATAGATACTGTTGGCAAGCCTGAGCCGTACGAGTATTGTGCGACTGTGCTCCAGGGCCTCGTTAACAGGAGGAGGCCGAGAATATACATTATACATAGGACGGGGGAGAAATGGGACAGGTTCTGGCTGGATCTTCTCGTCAGGAAAGGGTTCCAGACGGTGGACATGATCCTTGACGAGGCGATTGAGAAGTTCAGGGATGAGATCGCCGGCGCCGTAGTCTATGATCCGCAGCTTGAGCCGGGAGGCCTCATAGGGGAGAAGCAGGAGAGGTTCATAAACACGATATCCATGGTGTGCTCTGTTAGAAACGCTGTTCCCATGCCTGAGGAATGGGCTGAGAGATTTGGGCTTCCAGTAGTGTTCGACGCGAGGGCCCGGTGGAAGACCCCCTACGAGGCCTATAAGTGGGCGTTCGAAAACCTGTGGCCGGAGATGAACCATAGCCTACTAGCCAGCCTGAACCCGTGCGCCGCCTTTAACCTGGTCGACTACCTCGTGGAGTTCAAAGTATTCACAATATGGCTGGGCTTCTGGCGCAGCCGTGAAGAGGAGGAGCTGTTGGCCAGAATACTGTCGAGCACGCCTCCCAACACGCCGGTGCTCGGGTGTTGGTGGGGCGACTGGAGAACCCGGCTCAGATCTCCCTGGAGAAAGTTCTACAGGTGGAGACGAGACTGGCCGGGCTTCTCGATACAGGAGTGCATGGGTGAGAGAGAAGGCGTTATATGGTCCTCCAGGTTCGCCAAGATTAACGTGCCTACATGCAGCTGCAGCAACCTGAGTGTTCACACCGGCCTACCCGCCACACCGCTTAAACAGAAGAGGGCTGAGAGAAACATTAAGCTTGAGAAGGACAAAGTCTACGTGACCATTGTCGCCACTGACGGGGATAACGTTGGCGGCTTCATAATGAACGCTGCAATGAGGTTCTGGGAGTTTAAGAGGGTTGGCGTCCCGATAAACTGGAGTTTCAGCCCTGTGGCCATGGAGCTGGCCCCGGCTGTTGCGCAGCACTACTACGAGACCATGAGCTATGACGACCTGTTCATAATGGGTAACTCAGGCGTGGGCTACGTGTATCCCTGCTACTGGGGTGAGGCCTACGGCGAGCACAGGGATGAGATATACCGGGGATATCTGGAGCTTATAAACGAGTATTTGGAGAAGAACGATATGAGGATTATATGGGTGGACGGCGCTGACAAGAGGAGCCTCAGGGAGATGTGCAGGCATGCTAAGGCGGACGCTGTGTTGCTCGAACTGGTTAAGAGCCAGCCCTACGAGAGAAGCCATCTTGCCCTAGAGGGCAAGCCATGCTTCTACATTATGAGCAATACGCCTACGCCGGATAACCTTAGGATGATCACGCCTAGGGAAAGGCCAGCCTTCCTGTTCGTCACAATACACCCGTCAGCGATAAACGAGAAGGTGCTTAGCGAGCTTAAGGAAATGGAGAAGGAAGGTTACGTGTTCGTGAACGCCGAAGAGTTCGCCAGGCTATATAGGGAGTGGAAGAGCCGGCAATAGCCAAGACATAATCCTAAGCTTTTTTTAACTAAAGAAGTTTTCCGGCATGAATGAAGTTTTAGGGAGCACTTATGGGTTGCCTCACCGTAATTGTTACGGAATGCTGCTAAGAAAGCCTTGTTCTTAAGAGCAGTTAATAATTATTTAATGTTACATGGTCTCAAAACATACCGAAAACAAGCCGTAGGTTATATGCTTTACGGTACTATAGCCTAGCCCAAAGAAGGAACCAGATTTGTTTTACACGCTTCCCAACCCTTAACAGGGGCTTCACAGTGAAAGCCCCTCGGACTTTGGCTGAAAGGAAGAGAATCACCTCGTGTAGATACGTGCGTTTTCAGTGAACTCTGGGTTTTTAACCCATCCTTTGAATACCTCGACCTTTATCCTTTCATCGTCGATCATCTGGACCAGGAGCGTGATCCTCGGGGCGTCAGGGTTCACGTCCGCGCCTTTAAGCCAGTAGACGACTTTACCGCTTGAGACATCGATCGTCGCCGGATCAGGCTTGTTACCGTAGACCTCAAACGTATAGGGTTTCTCTGTCAAGTAGCCGCCTATACTTATCAGTATCTTGCTTGGGTCGAGGTGGTGGTAAGCGAATGACAGGTGGCGGCTCCAATCGGTTTTAGCCTGTTCCGGGGTTGTCCCTTCAAGGAACCAGTTTCCGACAAGCTTTCCAGGCTGGTCGTAGCTGAATCTGCCGATCCGGGGCTCAGCCGTCCTAGGTATCTTAGCTAGGAGCTTCTCCTTCAGGGATTCCTCACAGTATTGGATGAAATGTACGGCGTGGATATCCTTGTTAGGATACTTCTCTGGGTGTATGAAGAAGTTTTCAACGTTTTTGTCGTAGACCTCCCAGTCGAACCCGACTACGAGGCTTGAGCCACCGACTTTACCGATGGTTTCGCCAGCCTTAACCGGTATTTTAACAGCGTAAGTGTTCGGCCTAATCTCCCTCCCCTCCTCACGAATCCTTTTCTGAATGGATTCTTCGAGCTCGGTCACGTGATCAAAGATGCTGATGAAGGTATTTGAATGGGCTATAGTTATTCTAATGTCCTTCCATTCCTCCTTGAACTCCACCTCCACTATTACGCCGTCAGCCGGCGCATAGAGGTCGTAGCGTTGTGATGGGTTTTTAAGCACGAAGCCGCCATGAGACGAGGGGAAGACATGGCCGGTGGGCGCGTTAATGTTTCCCAGCGGCTCAACCCAGTCTATAGCGGCGAGGGGCACAGGGCACACCGTGAAGACTACGGGGCCTTCCCCGAGCTCGGGGAGATTTGTGAAAGGCGGCTCAGCCCCCTCACTCATGCCTCCAGCCCCACC